>NZ_CEVXFV010000030.1:0-50924 GCF_982396655.1 Cellulosilyticum sp.
GCGCAGTGAGTTCAGGCGTTCATAAGAAAAATCCCCTTAGATTTATAGAAATACGTAGTCGGAGAGCCGTAGGAATGCCAACTCCCCAATCCCGCGTCTCCGCCTCAGCAAAAAAAAAGACGCCGGGAGTAGCGGCGCCTTTTTTTGGAGTATCTATGTGATTATACGTAGAAGAGTAGGTCTACGTATGTTGGAAATGGCCAATTAGCTGCAGATACCATTGTTTCCAATTCATCTGCTACCATACGAAGTGTTTGCATTGCTTCAAATACATATTCTCTATAGTATTTAGCAAGGTCAAGCATATCTTCATGATTTTTAGCATCAAGTAAAATTTCATCTAATTCATCAATTTTACTCATGAATGACTCTGTAAGGTTTGAGAGTTTAACTGCATAGCTTTGTTCTTTTTCAACACTTACATTTAAGCCAAGGTCTTGTTTTACTTTTAATGTTTTAAATACCTCTTTATTGTATTTTAAAACAACTGGTAAAATCTCTTTTTTAGCCATATCAAGCATTGTTAATGCCTCAATATTAATTGTTTTAGCGTAGCCTTCTAATAAAATTTCTGTACGAGATTCTACTTCTGCTCTTGAGAAGATGCCATGTTTTTCAAATAAAGCAACGCTCTTTTCTGATGCAAATGCTGGAATAGCATCAACCGATGTTCTAAGATTTGGAAGACCACGTTTAGCAGCTTCTTCAATCCATTCATCACTGTAGTTATTGCCATTGAAAATAATGCGTTTATGATTTTGCATTGTGTCTTTTACAATGGCAAGGACTTCTGTTGTAAGATCACTTGCCTTATCTAATCTATCTGCAAATTGTTCAAGTTCTTCTGCAACAATTGTATTAAGTACAATGTTTGGACCAGCAATAGATGCTGTAGAACCTAATGAACGGAATTCAAATTTATTTCCTGTGAAAGCAAATGGAGATGTTCTGTTACGATCAGTTGTATCTTTTGCAAATTTAGGAAGTGCAAGGACACCTGTTTCCATAAATGCTTTAGCTGTGTCATGTGCTTCTTCACCTTTTTCAATACTTTCAAGAATAGATGTAAGTTCATCACCCAAGAACATAGAAATGATTGCTGGAGGTGCTTCATTAGCACCGAGTCTGTGGTCATTTCCAGCACTTGCCACAGATACACGAAGTAAATCTGAGTATTCATCTACCGCTTTGATAACAGCAGATAAGAATAATAAGAACTGTGTATTATCTTTAGGTGATTTACCTGGTTCAAGGAGGTTTTCTCCTTCACTTGTTGAAATAGACCAGTTATTGTGTTTACCAGAACCATTTACACCCGCAAATGGTTTTTCATGAAGTAAACATACAAGACCATGTCTTTCGGCTACTTTTTTCATCATTTCCATTGTAAGTTGATTGTGGTCTGTTGCAATATTCGTTGTTGCAAAGATTGGTGCAAGCTCATGTTGAGCTGGTGCAACTTCATTATGTTTTGTTTTAGCTAAAATACCAAGTTTCCAAAGTTCCTCATCTAAGTCTTTCATATATTCAGAAACTCTTGTTCTAATATTTCCGAAATAGTGATCTTCAAGTTCTTGACCTTTAGCTGGCTTTGCACCGAAAAGTGTTCTACCTGTTAAAATAAGGTCTTTACGTTTTGCGTACATTTCTTTATCGATTAAGAAATATTCTTGTTCTGGTCCAACTGTTGTTGTAACTCTTACAACATCTTTGCCAAACTTTTTAAGAATACGGATTGCTTGAACGTTAATTGCTTCCATTGAGCGAAGAAGAGGTGTTTTCTTATCAAGTACTTCACCGCTATAAGAACCGAAAGCTGTTGGGATATATAAAGTATCATCTTTTACAAATGCATAAGATGTTGGGTCCCATGTTGTATAGCCTCTAGCTTCGAATGTTGCACGAAGCCCTCCTGATGGGAATGATGAAGCATCTGGTTCACCTTTAATTAATTCTTTACCTGAAAACTCCATAATGATTTTCCCGTCACCAGCTGGAGCAATAAATGCATCATGCTTTTCAGCAGTAATGCCTGTCATTGGTTGGAACCAGTGTGTATAGTGTGTTGCTCCTTTTTCAATTGCCCAATCTTTCATAGCACTTGCTACAACATCAGCAACTGAAGAATCCATTTCTTTACCTTCCGCCATTGTTTTCTTAAGTGCCTTATATACATTTTTAGGTAATCTTGCTTGCATTACTGATTCATTAAATACATTACATCCAAAAATTTCACTTACTTGTGTCATAACTAAATCCTCCTCAAGATTCTATTCTTTTATTATTTTTAATATCTCTAATTTATGGTTCTAAACGATGAACATCCCTTGGGAACATACTTGCCTGCCTTACATTTTGTAAATCTAAAAGCTTCATCGTTAGTCTCTCAAGCCCTATCCCCAAACCTCCATGTGGTGGCATACCATACTTATGAATATTAAGGTAATACTTGAAATCTTCTGGGTCCATCCCCATTTCTTTCATCTTATTAACTTGTTCATTATAATCATGTATACGCTGTCCGCCTGTTGTAATTTCTAAGCCTCTAAATAGTAAGTCGAAACTCAGTGCAAATCTAGGATCCTCTCTATCGTTCATGGCATAGAAAGGTCGTTTAGATGCTGGAAAATGTGTGATAAACAAGAATTCACTATTCCAGTGTTCTCTTGCATATTCACAAAGCAATACTTCATCTTCAGGCTCTAAATCATATTTATTTTTACCACCTTTACCTTTAATGAAATCTAATGCTTCAGAAAAAGTAATAGTTGGAATTGTATCAATCACAGGTAACTTAGCGCCTAGTATTTCTAGGTATTCACTGCAATGTGATTCTAAATAAGCTATTAAATACTTCAACATAGCGGTCTCCATTTCCATAACATCACTCATGCTATCAATGAATCCCATTTCAAAATCTAGTCCAATATATTCATTTAAATGTCTTGAAGTATTATGCTTCTCAGCACGATATACAGGGGCAATTTCAAATACGCGGTCAAAAAATGCTACACACGTCTGTTTATAAAACTGTGGGCTTTGTGCCAGATAAGCATCTTGGTTAAAATAATCTAACTTAAAGATGTTTGCCCCACCCTCAGCACCTGCTGCTACGATCTTTGGTGTATGCACCTGCGTAAAGCCTTGGCTTTCCATAAATTCACGAAAACCTGAAACTACACCTTCCTGTACCTTAAAAATTGCTCTTTCATAAGGATTTCTGAGGGCGACTGAGCGGTTATCTAAGTTCGCCTCAAGTCCACATCCTAATTTTTTATGTGCAACATTCAAAGGATATTCTGCTGCAGGTCTACTTAACACTTCAAATTCTAATAAACTCAGTTCAAAACCTAAGTTAGCTCTTTCATCTGCTCTAACTTCACCATTTGCTCTTACGTAGCAACCTTCTTTGATATCATCAAGTGAACTCTTGCATTTATTTTCTTCATAAACCCCCTGTATCACATACTGGCCAGTTCTTAAAAGTACAAATGCAAAGCCACTCATTTTTCTAATCTTGTGTATACAAGCTTCAACAGTTATCACTCTGCCTGGCTGGTCTTTAACCGTCTTAAAATCAATAACTGCTCTAACTTCTTTACCACTGATGGTCTCCATTGTCGCCTCTCCTTTCTAACTTGTTCATCCTGTTTTCTCTATCCTTCACACCTTCATCAACTTACTCTACTCTATTCACATTCCTTTACTTTGCTTATCCTTTAGTTTGCTTAAAGTAAGCTCAAGTGTCCCCTTAATCATCCTTGGATTTGCTCGACCTGCCAAGCGTTTACTGCATTGTCCCATCAAGAAACCAAATAGCTTTTCTTTGCCAGCAAGGTAACCTTCCACCTCGCTAGTAAATTCACCTACAACACTGTTTACTACCTCTACAATCTCATCAGTGTTATTGTTCATTAAGAAACCTTGTTCCTTCGCAATTACTTCTGGATCTTGTGCACCTTCTACCATAAGTTTTAAAATGGCCTTACCGTTATTACGATTCACTACATCTTCCTCTATCATCTTCACAAGCTTTGCAAAATCCTCTGGGGAAAATGGCATTTTACTGCTATCTAATTCACCTTCATTCACATATCTTAAAAGCTCAGCAATAACCAAATTTGCAACTTGCTTATAGTTATTATAGCACTTTACAGATTTATCATAAAAATCAGATATTTTTTTATCTGCAACTAATATCTTTGCATCTGTCTTAGTTAATGCATATTTATTCATATATATATCTAATCTTTCATCAATAAGCACTGGCATTGTTGCTTTAATTTTTGCAATATCATCTTCACTGATATGAACTGGAATAACATCTGGTTCCTTAAAATATCTATAATCATGTGCATTTTCTTTCGAACGCATTGCACTGGTTACACCGCGGTTATCATTAAACTTTCTTGTTTCTTGAATAATAGGTTCACCTGCATTAATTAATTTAGTTTGTCTTTCAATCTCATAATCAATAGCTCTCACAATTGATTTAAGAGAGTTTAAGTTTTTAATTTCAACTTTTGTGCCAAGTTTTTCTGCATCTTCTCTTTTAAGCGAAATATTTACATCAGCTCTAAGTGAACCTTCTTCCATTCTACAAAGGCTTACACCTGCATATTGCAGAAGCCCTGCAATCTTTTCTATATAAGCTCTTGCTTCTTCAGCTGAAGACATATCCGGCTCAGAAA
Source organism: Cellulosilyticum sp. (assembly GCF_982396655.1). Lineage (NCBI taxonomy): Bacteria > Bacillati > Bacillota > Clostridia > Lachnospirales > Cellulosilyticaceae > Cellulosilyticum > Cellulosilyticum sp. The sequence continues at coordinate 4,692 of NZ_CEVXFV010000030.1, forward strand.
CAATCTCTAAAAGCGGTACCCCACATCTGTTGTAGTCCGCAAGGCTTGTATTTTCAATATCATCATGAATAAGTTTGCCGGCATCCTCTTCAATATGTGCATGATGAATACGCACATACTTTTCACCATCTTCTGTATCTATTTTTACTTTTCCAGCTAAACAAATAGGTGCATCAAACTGTGAAATCTGATATGCCTTAGGTAAGTCTGGATAAAAATAATTTTTTCGATCTATCTTAGAATATCTTCCAATCTCACATCCTAATGCAAGACCAGCTTTGATACCGCATTTAACAACCTCTTTATTTAGAACTGGTAGCGTACCAGGTAGCCCCGTGCATACTGGGCAACAACGTGTATTAGGATCACCACCAAAATCTACTTCACAGCTACAAAAGATTTTTGTCTTTGTTAAAAGCTGTGCATGTACTTCAAGTCCTATTACTGGAACTAATTTTGCCATCTTTGTCACCTCCCCTTTCTAAACACTTGCCGCCACTGGTGTAAATTGTTTTTCAAATGCATCAGCTACCCCAATAACCTTAGCATCATCAAATGCTTTACCCACGATAGACATTCCTATTGGCATGCCTTCATGATCATATCCACAAGTTGTTGAAATAGCTGGAAGTCCTGCAATATTTACAGTTACTGTACAAATATCAGCTAAATACATCTTAACCGGATCATTTTCATTGGCGCCTATTTTATACGCAACAGTAGGTGCTGTTGGTGTAATCATAACATCACACTGTTCAAAGATTGCTGCATATTCTGCTTTAATTTTTTCTCTAATATAAAGTGCCTTCTTATAGTAAGCATCATAATAACCACTTGATAAAGCATACGTTCCAAGTAAAATTCTACGTTTTACTTCATCTCCAAAGCCTTCTTGTCTCGTACGTGTAATACGTTCCTCATAGGTTTTAGCCTTAGGTGTACAGTAGCCAAACTTAATGCCATCATATCTTGATAAGTTTGAACTTGCCTCTGCTGATGAGATTAAATAGTATGCAGCAATAGCATATTTTAAGCTTGGCATTGATACTTCTATAACTTCTGCCCCTTGTGATTTATACCAATCAATTGCTTTTAAAACTGTTTCTTTAACTTCTTCCCCTATACCTTCCCCAAAGAATTCTTTAGGAACTGCTATCTTTAACCCGTCGATTTTTTTATCTAATTCACTCGTAAAATCAATTTTTACTGGTACTGATGTGCCGTCATTTTTATCTGCTCCTGAAATTACATTAAGCAATAATGCACAATCTCTCGCACTTTTTGCAAGTGGTCCAATTTGATCTAAAGAACTGCCGAATGCTACCAGTCCAAATCTAGAAACCACACCATAACTAGGTTTCATTCCTGTCACTCCACAAAAAGCTGCTGGTTGTCTTATTGAGCCGCCTGTATCCGAACCAATTGTTACCGCGGCCATTTTAGCAGACATAACGGCTGCACTCCCACCTGAAGATCCACCTGGTACCCTTGTTAAATCATATGGATTCTTCGTTTTTTTATAATAAGAAGTTTGTGTTGATCCTCCCATAGCAAATTCATCCATATTAGCTTTCCCAAGTATTACAGCATTTTCATCTCGCAACTTCTTAATAACTGTCGCATCATAAGTCGGTTTAAAATTATATAGCATTTTAGATGCACAAGTTGTGAGAATTCCTTTTGTACATATATTATCTTTAATGGCTACAGGAATCCCTGTAAACATTTTACTTTCACCTTTAGCAATTACTTCATCTGCTACTTTAGCAGCTTCAAGTGCCTCTTCTTCACAAACAGTGATGAACCCGTCTACCTGTTCATCTGCTTCTTTAATTCTATCTAGGTAATATTTAGTAAGTTCAACTGCTGAAATTTCTTTATCATCTAGCATTTGTCTGAGCTCTATTAGCCCCTTATCACATAGCGACATAAGTCTCCTCCTAACTTATTTACTCCATAATCTTTGGTACAACAAAGAATCCATCTTTTTTATGTGATGCATTCTGAAGAATTACTTCCGTATTATAGGACGCAATACTTTGATCTTCACGAAGTTGTTCAAGTCCTACGACCTGGCGATTTAGGCTATCTTCTTCATTCATTTCAACTTCATTTATCGTATCCATAAGTTCAACAATTGCACTCATTTCAGTAACGAACTTTTCTTTTTCAGCCTCATCCACGCCAAGCTTTGATAAATCTGCTAAATAAGTAATTAATGCTGTATCTAACACTTTTTTCACCACCTACTCCATGATTTCCTTTTCTAATCAGTAACACTCATTAAATTAGTTATCCTGATTTTTGTTGTATAGACTACTCTTGTTCTATACACTACTCTCTGTTCTACTCTCAAAATTTAGGGCTTTTTAGCTTTATTCATTTATTAGCCTTATTTCATTTATAAGTTTATAAGTTATAAGTCACATGCTAAATCTCACTTCAAGTTATATACTGTTAAATTTTTCTAGTTAAACAAGCAAAAAAGACGCTACCTACAAACACCTTGGGGTGTTATAAGATAGCGCCTTTGCTATTTCGTTTATTCTCTTGTGCTCAATTATATATGGTCATTATTAAAAATTCAAGACCTATTTTAAAATATTATTTTGTTTTTATTTAATTTAAAACTTTAACCCATAATTAGCACTATTTAAATTTAAGTATTTATATTTAGAATATTTTATTTATAATTCTTATATTTATTAATATGCAGATTTGTATTAGTCTGTGCTAAAAATTGAATTCCTCTACTAAATTAAAATCAAATTTTACAAGTTTTGTACTTACCTAGTTTCTTTAGTTATTTTATTCTAAATTTTTAGCATTTATGAATTATTACAGATTATATCTTGCAATTTTGTTGACATTATTCCGTATAAATGTTATAAAAGAGGTATACAGATGAACAAAGGCGTTCTTCGAGTAAACCCTACTCGAAGTGCGCCTTTTTTGTTTTTCAAATTTGGAGTATTAAATATGTGTGAAGGAGTAATGAGTATGCTTAAACAAGAAGGTGAAGTTAGAATCCCGTCAGGATGTGCTATTTCTGGTTTCATTAATAAAAATGGTAAACGCATCGCTGGGGATCAAATTGTCAAATCCATATCTTATATGCACGACCGCTCAAATGGTCTTGGCGGCGGTTTTGCTGGTTATGGTATTTATCCTGAATATAAAGACCTCTATGCTTTCCATGTTTTCTATGATAATAGCTTATCTAGAGAAGAAACTGAACGTTTCCTTGAACAGCACTTTGATGTTGTTAACTTAAGCCGTATCCCTACTAGAAAACATAAAAACATTACAAACGAACCACTTATCTGGAGATATTTTCTTTCTCCTCTTCCTACTAAACTTGCAGCAAGTCAACTTGAAGAAGATGAATTCGTGGTTCAATCAGTTATTAATATTAATACAAAAATTAAAGGTGCTTACGTATTTTCTAGCGGCAAGAACATGGGAGTATTCAAAGCCGTTGGTTTCCCTGAAGATGTAGGTGAATTCTACAGACTTGAAGAGTATGCAGGGTACGCATGGACAGCACATGGCCGTTATCCAACCAATACACCAGGCTGGTGGGGCGGCGCCCATCCATTTGCACTTTTAGATTATACAATCGTTCATAATGGTGAGATTTCATCTTATGATGCTAACAGACGTTATGTAGAAATGTTTGGCTATAAATGTACACTTCTTACAGACACCGAAGTTATTACATATATTATTGACTTTTTAAATCGTAAACAACACCTCACTTACGAAGAAATTGCTCAGGTTATTGCTGCACCTTTCTGGAGCAAGATTGATAAAATGTCACCTAAGGATAAGGCAAAAGCTACACAGCTTCGTAATATGTTTGCAAGTCTATTAATTACAGGGCCTTTCTCTATTATTTTAGGCTTTAATGGTGGACTTATGGCGCTTAATGACCGCCTCAAACTACGTTCAATGGTTGCTGCTGAAAAAGATGATATGGTTTATATGGCAAGTGAAGAATGTGCTATTCGTGCAATCTGCCCTGATGTAGATCGCATTTGGTCACCTAAGGGCGGCGAACCTATTATCGTTACTTTAAACAACTACGGAGGTGACAAATAATGGCTATCAATTATTTCTATCCTGACTATGAAATCGTTAGAAATCCAAATAGATGTATTAAATGCGGCGCTTGTGCACGCCAATGTGCAAATGAAGTGCATGCTTTAGATGAAGAATTAGGCATGATGGTTGCAGATGAATCAAAATGTGTTAACTGTCAAAGATGTGTTTCTATCTGTCCTACTCGTGCTCTTAAAATAGTAGAAACAGATAATAAATTTAAACAAAACGCTAACTGGTCACAAAAAATTATGACTGAGACTTACAAACAAGCAGCTACAGGTGGTGTCCTTCTTTCTAGTATGGGTAATCCTGAACCATTTCCTGTATACTGGGACAAAATGCTCATTAATGCGAGTCAGGTTACTAATCCACCTATTGACCCATTACGTGAGCCTATGGAAACACAAACTTTCTTAGGAAAGAAATCATCAACTATTAAATTTGATAAGGACCGTAATATTATCTCAAATGAGCACCCTAATCTAAAACTTGAAGTACCTATTATGTTCTCAGCAATGTCATATGGTTCTATCAGTAAAAATGCTCATGAAAGTTTAGCTAGAGCAGCTGAAGAACTTGGTACTTTTTATAATACAGGTGAAGGTGGCCTTCACAAAGATTTTTATAAATATGGACCACATACTATCGTTCAAGTCGCTTCAGGACGTTTCGGTGTTCACAAAGCATACCTCGAAACAGGTGCTGCTATTGAAATCAAAATGGGTCAAGGTGCAAAACCGGGTATTGGCGGTCACCTTCCTGGTATTAAAGTTGGCGATGATGTTTCTAAAACACGTATGATTCCAAAAGGTTCTGATGCAATCTCTCCTGCACCACACCATGATATTTATTCTATTGAAGACCTCCGTCAGCTCATCTTCTCTCTTAAAGAAGCAACTGACTACAAAAAACCGGTTATCGTAAAAATAGCTGCTGTTCATAACGTTGCTGCTATTGCCTCTGGAATTGCTCGTTCAGGTGCTGATATCATTGCAATCGATGGTTATCGAGGTGGTACAGGAGCCGCACCTACACGCATTCGTGATAATGTAGGTATTCCTATTGAACTTGCCCTTGCCGCTGTAGATCAACGACTTCGTGATGAAGGTATTCGTAATGAAGTTTCTGTAGTCGTTGGTGGTAGCATTCGTTGTGCCTCTGATGTTGTTAAAGCCATTGCCCTTGGGGCAGATGCGTGTTACATCGCTACTGCTGCTTGTCTTGCTATGGGCTGTCATCTCTGCCGTAGCTGTCATACAGCTAAATGTAATTGGGGTATTGCAACACAAAGACCTGACCTTGTTAAACGCCTTAACCCAGAAGTAGCCTACAAACGTCTTGTAAATCTTGTAGAAGCTTGGGACCATGAAGTTAAAGAAATCATGGGCGGTATGGGTATCAACTCCATCGAAGCGCTTCGTGGTAATAGACTTATGCTTCGTGGCATTGGTTTAACAGAAAAAGAATTAGAAATCCTTGGCATCGCTCATGCCGGAGAATAAGGGGAGGCAAAACAATGAAAAGAGTATATGTAAATGAAGATTGGTGCCTTGGTTGTCATCTTTGTGAATACTACTGCAGTTTTGCAAATAGTGGTGAAACGGATATGTTCAAGGCTTTTAATAGAGATAAAAAAACAACACCTCGTATCACGGTTGAAGAAGGTGGCGACATTAACTTCGCTGTTCAATGCCGCCACTGTGAAGACCCTGTTTGTGTAAAAGGCTGTATTGCTGGTGCCTTATCTATTAAGGATGGCGTAATCTCTGTAGATGATAATAAATGTGTCGGTTGCTATACTTGCGTCCTTTCCTGTCCATATGGTTGTATCGTTACAGATAACGAAAAAGTTATCAAAAAATGTGATTTATGTACTTCAAATTCTAACGGTACACCCGCTTGTGTCCAAGGTTGCCCAAATGCAGCAATCGTATTCGAAGAAAGGGGTTAAGCTATGAACTATGTGATTATTGGTAACTCTTCTGCTGCTATCGGCTGCATTGAAGGGATTCGAAAAGTAGATACAACAAGTAACATTACTGTGATTTCAGATGAAACTTATCATACTTATGGACGTCCTCTTATTTCTTACTGGCTTCAAGGCAAAGTTTCAGATGAAAATATTTATTATAGATCAAGTGATTTTTATGAAAAGAATAATTGTAAATTGATGTTAGGTGAAACGGTTACTTCTATTATTCCTAATGAATCAGTGCTTACACTTCAAAGTGGTCAAAAAATCCCTTATGATAAACTACTTATTGCTACAGGTTCAAGGCCCTTCATTCCACCAATGAACGGTCTAGAAAATGTCAAAAATCAATTTACATTTATGAAATATGATGATGCTAAAGCAGTCAAGAAATCTCTTAAACCAGATAGCAAAGTACTTATTATCGGTGCTGGACTTATTGGACTAAAAGCTGCTGAAGGTATTTATAATACAACTAATGATATTACTGTAGTTGACCTTGCAGACCGTATTTTACCTAGCATTCTAGATATTGAAGGTTCTGCAATGGTTCAAAAGCATTTAGAAAGCAAGGGAATTAACTTCCTTTTAAATGATAGTGTGGCTCAGTTTACTTCCAATACAGCTACCTTAAAAAGTGGTGTGACATTATCTTTTGATATTCTCATTATTGCTGTAGGTGTTCGTCCTAATATTGAACTTGCAAAAGAATGTGGCATCAATGTAAATCGTGGAATTCTCATCGATGAAACCTGTCGCACTTCTGCTGTTAACATTTATGCTGCAGGTGACTGCACAGAAAGCGTTGATATTACCACTGGAGAACAAAAAATATTAGCACTACTTCCAAATGCTTATATGCAAGGTGAGGTTGCTGGAATCTCTATGGCTGGCGGCTCTAAGACTTATAGAAAAGCTATTCCAATGAATGCTATTGGCTTCTTTGGACTTCATATGATTACTGCAGGCTCTTATACAGGTGAAGCCGTTACAACTCGCCTTGATGGTAACTACAAAAAATTAGTTTTCAAAGATAATGTGTTAAAAGGCTATATCATGATTGGCGATGTAAAACGTGCAGGAATCTATACTTCTATGATTAAAGAACAAATTCCTCTTGAGGATGTAGACATTAATCTTTTAGAAGAGAAACCTCAAATGATGCTTTTTAATAAGGCACGCCGCGTAGAAAAATTAGGAGGTGTTAAACTTGGTAATTAATGCAGAAGGACTTCACTTTCAAGTTTTAAATGATGCTTTAAAATCAAGCAAGGATTCAAATATTAAAATTACAAACTGCCTTGGACATCGTTATATTGGTTCAGGCGTTACAAATAAAAATATCGATATCTATGGTACTCCAGGCAATGCCCTTGGTTCTTATTTAGCCGGTAGCACAATTAATGTCTATGGTAATGCCCAAGATGCTACTGGTGACACTATGGATAGTGGTGAAATTATAATTCACGGTAACTGTGGTGACACAACTGGTTATGGTATGCGTGGCGGAAAAATATTCATTCACGGCAACGCTGGCTACCGTGTAGGTATTCATATGAAAGCTTATGAAGAACATCAACCTACTATTGTTGTTGGTGGATGCGTAGGTGATTTCTTAGGTGAATATCAAGCTGGCGGTCGTATTGTTATACTTGGTTTAAATAATAATGGCAAAATCCCTGTTGGCGATTTTTGTGGTACTGGTATCCATGGTGGTGCTATTTATATTCGTTCAAATGAATTACCAGATTTACCAGCTCAAGTTGCAGCTTCTGTTGCTACAGATGACGACTTAGCTGATATTATGAGTGACATTGAGGCATTCTGCGAGTACTTCAATGAATCAAAAGAAGAAATTTTAAAGGGAAAATTTTATAAATTAGTAGCTAATTCAAAAAATCCATATAAGCGTCTTTACACTCATAATTAAATCGATTACACTGTTCTTAATTATTTACTTATTGTGAGGAGGAGTTTTTCATGTCTTTTAATAAACTTGGCGCTTTAAGATTTGTAGAAGAAAATGATGTTAAATTCATTAGACTTCAATTCTGTGATCTTTTAGGTGAACTTAAGAATATTTCTATCTCCCCAAAACAACTTAGTAAAGCCTTTGATGAGGGCATCGCTTTTGATGCCTCCTCTATCAAGGGCTTTACTACAATTGAGGATTCAGAACTATTTTTATTCCCAGATCCAACTACCCTTTGCATCTTACCTTGGAGACCTCAGCATGGGAAGGTAGCTCGTCTATTTTGCGATATTAAAACATCTGAAGGTACACCTTTTATAGGTGACAGCCGCTACATTTTAAAACGTGCTTATGAAAAAGCTAAAAATATGGGGTATATCTTTAAAGTTGGTGCAGAATGTGAATTCTTCTTATTTAAAACAGATTTAGAAGGTAACCCTATTCCTGAACCTAGCGATAAAGCTAGCTACTTTGATGTAGCCCCTCTAGATCAGGGTGAAAATACACGTCGTGAAATTTGCTTAACCCTAGAAGAAATGGGATTTGAAATAGAATCATCTCATCATGAATCTGCTACTGGCCAACATGAAATTGATTTTAAATATGATAATGTTATAGAGTCTGCTGACAATATCCTAGCTTTTAAAACAGTTGTTAAATCCATTGCAGGCCGCAATGGTCTCTATGCTTCTTTCATGCCTAAACCTCTTATGAATACAAGTGGCTCAGGTATGCATATTAATATGTCTCTTTACAAAGATGGAGAAAATATATTTGATACAAAATCTCCTACTGCACTTCCTAAAGAGGCTGGACATTTCATAGCAGGTATTCTTAAACATATTAAAGAAATCTCTGCTATTGCTAATCCACTTGTAAACTCTTATAAAAGGCTTAATTCTGGTTTTGAAGCACCTAGACAAGTTTCTTGGTCATTTAAAAATCGTTCTGCACTCATTAGAGTACCATCTAGCACCACTGGATATAATAGAATCGAACTTCGTAGTCCGGATCCTACTTGTAATCCATATCTTACACTTGCGCTTCTTTTAGAAGCGGGTCTTGAAGGTATTCAAAATGAATTGCCACTTATGCCAGAACTTAACCTAAATGCATATAATCTAAATGAAGATGAACTAACTGCTCTAGGTATAGAATCATTACCTGAAAACTTATCTATTTCACTTATGGCAATGAAACAAAGTGATTTTATTAAAAAAGTATTGGGACAACATATTTTTGAAAATTACTTAGCAATAAAAAACGGCGAATGGAATATATATAACCAGACTGTTCATGAATGGGAAGTCCAGAACTACCTGTAAATAATATGAACAAAACCAAAAAAATGATTATAAAGGAGTAGGAAGCGTGGAAAAGATATTAATTGTATCTACCCAAAGAGAGTCTTCGAATGCCTTGTATGATATCATTAGCCCTCTTGGTTTTTCTGGTTATGAATATGCCGCCTCTGGCAATGAGGCAAGAAGAAAGTTTGACTATACTGATTATGATCTCATTATAATCAATACACCTTTAAGCGACGAGTTTGGCTCCGAACTTGTTCTAGATATTGCAGAAAAATCCTTATCTGCTATACTTATCCTTGTGAAGTCAGATATTAAAGAGCAAGTTCAAGATAAAGTAGCTGTAACTGGCGCTTTTGTCGTAGGTAAACCAATTAATAAACAAGTCCTACTGCAATCCATTCCATTCGTTCTTAATTCTAAGCAAATCATCTCTACTTTAAGAGAACAAAATAAAGCTTTGAAGAAAAAAATGGATGATGTAAAGGTTATTGAGCGTGCTAAATTTTCTCTTATTAAGTACTTAGGCCTTGATGAAAAACAAGCTCATAGGTATATTCAAAAGCAAGCCATGGATTTACGTGTTTCACCTAGGGTTGTTGCTGATAATATTCTCAAGACTTACGAAGTATAATTTAAAGGGTGTGAATATATGAAAAAAATTAATTTTACAAAAATGCACGGCATAGGTAACGACTATGTTTATGTTGATGGCTTCAAAGAAACAATTGAAAATCCTAGTGCCTTCTCTGAATTTATCAGTGATCGCCATTTTGGAATTGGTGCTGATGGCTTAGTAATGATTTTACCATCTGAGATTGCTGATTTCAGAATGCGTATGTTCAATGCTGATGGTTCTGAAGGTAAAATGTGTGGTAATGCCACAAGATGTATTGGTAAATTTGTATATGAAGCTGGTTACACAGATAAAACTGATATTTCACTTGAAACCTTAAGTGGTATTAAATACCTTAAACTAAATGTTGAAGATAATAAAGTTGCTTCTGTCGAAGTTGATATGGGGCATGCTATCCTTGCTCCAAAGGAAATTCCTATTCTTTCTGATAGCGAAACTTTCATTAATCAACCTATCAACATAGATGATACAACTTACTTTATTACAGGTGTCTCTATGGGAAATCCTCATGCCGTTCTATTCTGTGACACTGATATTGATAATCTCTCTCTTGAAACAATTGGTCCAAAATTTGAGTTCCACGAACTGTTTCCTGAGAGAATAAATACAGAGTTTGTACAAATAATAAATGAAAATACAGTAAAAATGCGTGTTTGGGAACGTGGTTCTGGTGAGACTTGGGCCTGTGGAACAGGTGCTTGTGCTGTAGCAGTAGCTTGCGTCCTCAATGGTTATTGCAAACAAGGTGAAGAAATTACTGTTAAATTACGCGGTGGCGACTTAAAGATTACTTACAACAACGACGGAACAGTCCTTATGAAAGGGCCTGCTACTAAAGTATTTGACGGTACCATTGAGTATTAAAATACTCAATGCATTAAAATACTCAAATGGAGTATTAAAAATTTCAATATGATATTAAAATCTCAAGCGAATACTTAGTATTCGCTTAAAATTACAAAGCGTTTAAAGGGAGGCTTAAAATGGCTTTTATTAATGATAATTACTTAGAGCTTAAAGACAGTTACTTATTCTCTACTATTGCTAAAAAAGTTAACGAATTCGTAGCTGCACATCCAGAAAAAAAATTAATCCGTATGGGTATTGGTGACGTTACTCGTCCACTTGTTCCAGCCGTACTTTCTGCCATGCATTCTGCGGTAGATGAAATGGGGCAAAAAGAAACATTCAAAGGTTATGGGCCAGAACAAGGTTATAACTTCTTACATGAAGCTGTTCAAAACTACTATGCTAAAATGGGCGTTTCTCTTGAAACAGATGAAATCTTCATCAGTGACGGTGCAAAAAGTGATGTTGGTAACATTACAGATATCTTTGGTAATGAAAATATTGTTATGATTCCAGACCCAGTATACCCTGTATATGTAGATACAAATATTATGTCAGGTCGTGAAATCGTTTATTTAGATTCAAATGCAGAAAATAATTTCTTACCACTTCCTCCAACAGATGAAGAAGTAACTCCTGACCTTATCTATCTCTGCTCACCAAATAACCCTACAGGATCTGTTTATAACAAAGAACAACTTGCTGCATGGGTTGAATATGCTAAAAGTAATGGTGCGATTATCCTTTATGATGCAGCTTATGAATGTTTTATTCATGATGCTTCTCTTCCAAGAAGTATTTTTGAAATCGAAGGTGCTAAAGAATGTGCTATCGAATTCTGTAGTTTATCTAAAACAGCTGGTTTCACAGGAACACGTTGTGGTTATACAGTTGTTCCAAAATCACTTACAGCTATGAATAGCGAGGGCGACTCAGTTGTTCTTAATAAACTTTGGCTTAGAAGACAAACAACTAAATTTAATGGTGTACCTTATATCATTCAAAAAGGTGCTGCTGCTGTTTTCACAGAAGAAGGCCAAGCTCAAATCAAAGAAAACATTGCTTACTACATGGAAAACGCACGTATCATTGCCGATGCCATGAAAGCAAAAGGTATTGAATACTATGGCGGAGATAACTCTCCTTATATCTGGCTCAAATGCCCAAATAATATGAAATCATGGGATTTCTTTGATTATCTCCTTAACGAAATTGCAGTAGTTGGTACACCAGGTGCTGGTTTCGGTAATAATGGTGAAGGATTCTTCCGCCTCACAGCTTTCGGTGACCGCGAAGCAACTATCGAAGCTATGGAACGTTTCAAATCATTAAACTTCTAATGCACAACTAAAAAAGGATTTGTCACGAAACTGTTTTCGTAACAAATCCTTTTTTTATGTTATTTTTTTCTTCCTATACCAGCTATTAATTATTTACTTAATACAACTACATTTCCTTCAGTAAAGTTAGTGAAATTAGACCAGTCTGAATTTGCACTACGTGTTTGAATGCTTACTGTACCACCCTGTGGTTTTAAAATTATAGTACTATCAATTGTTATTTCAAGATATTTACCTTCACTATCTTCACCAAATGTTCCATTTACATTTGATGTAAGTGCTTGATACCAAGGTGCTTCATTTAACTGCGCTGCTGCATGATCACACCAGAATTGCATTGATGTACTATCATCCTTATTAAAGTAATAACGAATTGCTAAATTAGATAAATCAATACTCTCTGAACCTGTAGCTGAAATAGTATATGTTTGTGCAATAGAGTTACTTACCTGAGTTGTAACATTTACTTCTACACCATCTACAGTTGTCCCTGGATTTGGATCAGGGGTTGGTGTTGGTTCTGGCGTTGGGTCTGGAGTTGGGGTTGGATCTGGTGTTGGATCTGGTGTTGGTTCTGGTGTTGGATCTGGTGTTGGTTCTGGCGTTGGTTCTGGCGTTGGGGTTGGATCTGGTGTTGGATTAACTACGCTAATATCACCATCCGTAATAATTCCAGCTAATGCCATAACTAAACCTGCGTTATAGTCAATACCTACCTCTGTTTCTGTATATTGATTTGGATCATTTGAATATGAATCACCATTTCCAGGACCACCTACTAAAGCGCCCGTTAATATATGTTTTGCATCTTTTAAGTTATTATTATCATTAAATCCTTGATAGCCATTAGCTGCTCTATGATGTGGTTTAGTTGGATACTTGCTACCAAAACCAATCATATAAGACATGCTATTAGGATTATCTCCTAAAATATAATTAACTTGACTCATTGCTAAATCTTTAGCCTTTGTATCTCCTGACATCTTGTAGTATTGCATTGCAATAGCTGATGCAGCTGCAGAGTATCTTAATGATCCCCAGCTATTTAAAATCTTTAAGCCCCCTGGTGTTTCTGACATATTGTACCAATATTCCATATTATGTTTAACAGAGTCTTTATACTTTTCTTCCCCTGTTAACTTATATAATTCAACCGCAGTTGGTATGTACATATCATCCCAACACATCGTCCATTCATTAGTTGCTACTACATTTGCATTAGTTGATGAAGCCGAATACTTTTCAGCATCAGTTAAATATTTTGCTTCACCAGTTGCTCTATATAGCCATGTTGCAGCCCATGCTAAATCATCCTTATAACTACTACTTGAATAAAAACTCTGATATTGAGCTATTCCTTGATTAGATATTCCTAGTACGTATAAAGATTTAGCTGCTGATAAGCATCTAGATGCATATTCAGGATCTCTATCTTTACTATTTAAGTACATAATAGATAATGCTGCTGATGCACCACCTGCAATATCTGAACCTGCTGAACCAGAATTTAATGTAAAGTATGTTTGTCTATCACCTTGTAATTCCGGTGATCCCCAATAACTGTGATCTACATTTCCATCTCCTACTTGATAATAAAATGTATTAGCATTTGGATGACACTTTAATAAATAATCTGTAACATATTTTAATGTGTCATACATCTTATCAGAGTTACCTGTCTTCTCAAAAGCATCTCTATAATCTAAATAAGTCCAACCAAGTACACTCGCTGCGTAGTTTTGTGTTATACCAAATTTTACATGGTCACCACAGTCATGAAAACCACCAGTTAAATCAATTCCCTTATCACTACCATCATTAACATGGCATGCACTACGCCAATCAAATTCATTATTATCAGCTACATTTGGTCCACATTTATTTGCATCATAGAAAATAACACTGTCTTTTAAGGCTAAATTATAATCAAATGCTGATGCAGTTGATGAAGCTATCAGCGGCATTCCTGCAAATGCTGATAATAACATACTAAAACTTAAGAAATATACCCCTTGTTTTTTCATTCTTTGTAAAAGTTTCATATTACTCCTCCTATTATTTATATTTTTCCTTTCTTATGTACCTTAATTTCTCCTTTTCATTTCCCCTTTTGCTATTATCTAAGTCACCTTTACTCTAGACTTATTATAAAACTTATTCATATTTACATGTTTAAAAATGATTAACATGTAAAATTTTGTGACATAACATAATTTATTTACTTTCCCAACAAAAAAAGTGTACTAGATGATGAATTTTCTTCCTCTTCTAATACACCTTTTGTTAATTTATTCTATATTTAAACATTTACACTTTCATTAAACTTCTTCTATATTAACTTCTCTTTCTAAATTAACATGATCTGGTAAACCTTGCTCTCTGGCCTTAAGATGATCCATATACTTCTTAGTTTCTGCTACAACTACACCTGATAGGAGAATAAGTCCAACTAAGTTTGGAAAAGCCATCAATCCATTTACGATGTCTGCAAGTACCCAGATTACTTCTAATTTAATGAATCCACCTATTGCAACCATTGCTAAAAATATGATTCTATAAATTGTGATTCCTCTTACACCTGCTAAGTATTCTAAACAACGTTCACCATAATAGCACCAGCCTAAAATTGTTGTAAACGCAAATAGTGTTAAACAAATCGTTACTAAAATTGGCCCTGCAGTTGGTAAGACTTGTGCAAAAGCATCTTGTGTCATGTTTGCTCCAACGTTTTCACCTTGCCATACACCAGTTACAATAAGTGTAAGGCCCGTTAATGTACAAATAATGATTGTATCAATAAATGTACCTGTCATTGAGATAAGCCCTTGTTCTGCTGGCCATTCTGTCTTAGCAGCAGCTGCTGCAATTGGCGCGCTACCAAGGCCAGATTCATTAGAGAATACGCCACGTGCAATACCTGCTTGAATAGCTTTCGCTACTATTGCACCTGTAAATCCTCCAACTGCTGCTGTTGGTGTAAATGCACCTTTAAAAATCATTGCAAGTGCAGGAATAACCTGCCCTGCATTATTTCCTAAAATAATAACTGTAAAAATAATATATGTGATTGCCATAAATGGTACAACTTTTTCTGCTACCTTAGAAATACTTTTAATACCACCAAATACAATAACGCCAATTAAGATTGCCACTATAACACTTGTAATTCTAGTATCTACACCAACTGTAGACTGAATACTTGTTGCAATGGAGTTAACTTGCGAAAATGTCCCGATTCCGAGTAATGCTACTAAAATACCACTTACTGCAAAGAAAATTGCCAACGGTTTAAACTTCTTGCCAAGTCCACGTTCAATGTAATACATAGGTCCACCTGATACTTGGCCATTATCATCAATTGTTCTATATTTAATTGCAAGTACGCCTTCTGCATACTTAGTTGCCATTCCAAAGAATGCTGCAACCCACATCCAAAATAATGCACCAGGTCCACCTGCTCTAATAGCAGTTGCCACACCAACAATATTTCCAGTACCAACGGTTGCTGCCAGCGCTGTACATAATGCACCGAAACTATTAATATCACCTGTTCCATTATTTTCTGCCTTAAAGATTAACTTGAAGGCTTTAGGTAGTTTAATTACTTGTATAAGACCTAATCGTATTGTAAATAAAATACCTGTACCTACTAATAAAGTTAAAAGTACTGGTCCCCATACAATATCATCAACACCTTGTAAAAATCCTAAAATATCCATAAAAAAATACTCCCTTCTTTAATTAAAAATTCAAAGTCGAGGAGTTCCTTAAGTTTATAGACTATTGCGGTACATAATATTTTCATTCCTATAATTTAACCCTATATAAATAAAATCATATAATATTATAGATTCCCAGTTTCTATTACCTATATCATCTAAGAATAACTAATAAACTAAAATAGACACATCTATATAATTTTTATTTACCCTAAGAAAATATAAATAAGATTCCTCCGGAAATACTTTATTTATATCTAAGCTTCATATCACGTCTTTAATATTATGTACTATGCTCTGTCCTTTTGCCTGAGAGATTAAACAATTTCTATTGCAAAAATTGCTTTTGCCCCTTCGGCGCCCATAACTTGAGTCTCTCCAGAGTCCGTCAGCCATGCAGTTCTCACTTTATTAAGTACCTGAGAGTGTTACTCCTTCGGTGGATCTTAATGTTTATCATTTTAATCACTCTTCTGTATAGCTTCATCCGGTTATGTATCCTAATCATATAATATTAAAAAAATAAAGTCAACAAATTTATGTTGATACACATAGTATGTTGACTCTACTTTAATTTAACTTGATTATACATTTATTTCATAAGATATCTTATGTTCTTTTAATTTTTCTTCCATATTATATAATTCATTACTAGATATTCTGTTAACTAAGCACGCTTTTCCATAATGATAAATACTGTAAATAGGTTTTACACTATATACATTCTCTAAAAATGATATTTCAAACCATTTAAGTTTTTCTGTATAACTATCTACTTCATCTTGGACAAACTGTTTTATTTCTGGCGTAATTTCACCTATATACCATTGCTGCTGACTCGTCTCACAAGTTTTAATCCTTCTACATTTAAGATAGAATAATAATTCTTTTATTTTTTCTGTTTCATTTTCCCAGCATCCAATACTAATATACTTACTTTCTCTAAAACCAATTGCTAAAACTTTTTTCATAACATGATTTTTAAATATCTCATTTTTTTCTTCATCATTATAAATACGTAAGCATATATCTTGCTTTAAATTAACTTCTTCTATTAAATACGTATCTTCTGTACTACTTATTTTATTACTACTTTGATATATCTCCTTGCATAATATACTTTCAAATGTAAGCTTGGGCTTATTATCTTTTATTTCTAATACTACAAAATGTCCCCTATCATTTTTATCTTTCATCAATGCCCCTGGTTCAATAATATTCGTATTAAAAAATGGTTCTTTAACATGAATTAATTGTTGTAAATGCCCCCCGCTACAGAAAATATAATCATAGTACTCACCACTAATAATTTTTCTATTACTATGAGCTATTTTCTGGGAAATTTCTGCGAAACCATTGAGATGCATCATTAATATTTTCATATTACCTAATTCAATACTCTTAATGCTTGGTAGTTGCCTAATTTTCTCCTGTAGGTCTAAACTGAGCTTTTCCCTTGCCCACTCTAAAGTCCCTACCCCTTCTTCCTGTACATTACCTTCTAATATTTTATCCTCATCATAACCTCGGATATTAATAAACCTTTTATCCTTTAATACCTTTTCAACTACCTCACAAGGATATGGCCCCTCACTCACAAAATCTCCTAGGTTTATTACTAATTCAATTTTTTTCTTTTCTACATAATTTAAGAAAGTATCCAACATATACAGGTTTGCATGGAGGTCTGAAATAATAGCAATCTTATTATATTCCATATCACTCACCCCTATTTTCCTCTTACTATTATTTCTTTCGGTCCATTATTAAATTAACTTAATGTTCTCTGTAAACAACTCAAGGTTATAAGTACTGAATCTATATAAATATTTACCTCATGCTAATATTTACTATTCTAAATTCAAATGCTTGCTCAAAATAGTATTAATGCCGAAAAATAATCCTATGCATATTATTATTACGACAGTTATTCCGCTTAAAATTATAGCCTGAGCAGATGCTTCACTAAGGTTTATGCAACGTGCAAAAATGGCTGTTAATACATTATTAACTAAAATATTAAGTACAAAAAATGTTCCAAAAGCACTCAGCCCTCTATGTTTAGAAAATACCGGAAGTTGTGCAACTGTGAGTGAACCGTAAATTATTAAAATAAATTCTATATAACTTGCAGCTCCGCCTATTGCTATACAACTTATAAATACCCCTGCATTCATGTGAATTTGCTCTGTAATTTCTTCATTAAAACTATGCCATAAAACTTGTATTTGACTAATTACTTCTTTTATAGAGTACCAATCAATATATGCACTAAATAGAATAATAAAAGATATTATAGCTACCAAACCACTAATCACTGTCCACATAAGTGTCACAAGCAACTTAGAAATAATAATTTTCTTACTATCCACAGGTAACGTAAACATCAAATATCCTTCATCCCCCAGTAAATTTTTATTAAATCTTTGTACTGCCATAATTACAGTTGTTACACCTAATGCTACAAACAAGGCTACTACAATACATCCTGTTAAAACCTTTCCCCTCTGAAAATTAAAGGTATTAAATAGCTTGTTAAATATTGATAACCCTATAATTGCGAGATACATACATACAAATACCATAGCTGTAGCCTTCACTTCATACTTTAATAGTTTCCTTAACATACGAATACCTCCCTAAACAATGCATCTATAGACTTTCCTCTTTCTTCTCGGATTTCATCTACGCTCCCTTGTAATACGATGCTGCCATATGCTAAAAATATAATCTCATCACATATACTTTCTATTTCTTGGATTAAATGTGTTGCTATTAAAATTGAACTCTCAGATGTATAATTCTTAATAATTGTTTTTAAAATATAATCCCTTGCTGCTGGATCAACCCCTCCAATAGGCTCATCTAAAATATATAAATCTGCCTTACGTGACATAACTAAAATAAGTTGAACCTTCTCTTTGGTTCCTTTTGACATAGTTTTAAGCCTATCATTAATATCTATCTTTAACTGTAACAACATATCTTCTGCTCTTTGCCTGTCAAAGTCCTCATAAAAATCCTCAAAAAATTGAAGTAAATCTTTAACCTTCATCCAATCATTTAAATACGTACGTTCTGGTAAATAAGCAATTATTTTTTTTGACTCAATCCCTGGTTTATTCCCCTTAATGGTTACGGTACCACTAGTTGGTTCTATTAAACCATTTATAATTTTAATCAAGGTGCTTTTACCACTTCCATTAGGTCCTAATAAACCAACAATCTTACCTTTTCCTATATTTAAATTTAATTCCTTTAACGCTTCCTTTGCACCATAACTTTTACTTAATCCCTCTATCCTTAACAAATCCTCCATTTTAATACCCCCTTATCTATTTTCTAATTACAACTACCTATCCCTAATACGCCCCTTAAAATATCTCTAATCTCATCCTTGCTATATCCTAAAGATGTTAATACTTCATTAGTTTCTTTAAGCTTTTTGACTGCTACACTTTCCTTGATATCTGCTATAACTGTATTCATTATATCTGAATATGTTGAACTAACCCCTAAATATTTTTCCATACTAACTTACCTCCTCCAAAAAAACACTAACCAGTTCAATTAATTCTTTTCGTGTATATCCTAGCTGTAATAATGCCGTCGTTAATTCTTTTACTTTTTCCTGGGCATATTCATTTCTTATACGCTTAATAAGTTCCCTATCTTCCGTAACAAATCTCCCACTTGTTCTTTGAGTAAATACCAATTCTTCTCTTTCTAATTCTGCTAATGCCCTCTGCATTGTATTTGGATTAACACCAGCTTCTTGCGCTAAGTCTCGAACTGAATCTAGCTTGCTGCCTGTTTCAAGGACGCCTGATATAATTCTTAATTTAAGTTGATCTAAAAGCTGCCTATAAATCGGCTCGTTATTATTAAATTCCCACGCCATTCAAATACCTCCTTTTATACTCCCAACTGCTACATCTATTTTGTAATATTAACTTATTGTATTAATCACTTAATACAATAATATTCCCGTATTTCATAATTGTCAATTTATTTTTAGATTTTTTATATCATATAGATTTCACATTTATAAATTTTAGTTATAACTCACTATTCACCCCTTAATTTTATTTGTCTCCACTCATCCTCAAGGATAGCCATTAAAATATCATCTGCATACTCTTCGCCATCATAAATGGCATCACGTAATACACCTTTACGCTTAAATCCCACTGATTGATATGTTTTTTCCATGACCCAATCCCTTTTTGTCGCTCACTTGTCTGAAAGATTGCAATACGGAAATTAGCACTGCGTAGTTTCCAATCAATTTCATTAATAACACTCTCTCCTACAATGCTCCCATCTGGTGCTATTATAAGAAAATCATAGCGGTCATTATCTTCTACATTTTGTAAAAAGAAATTAACTATCTCATCATATGTAAATACTTCTTTGCATCCCGTAAGTCGTGCACCTCTGAATCCAAAGGATTAAATTTTTGATAAAAATATTCTTTAGCATCTTCTGCTCGTGCAGGCCTTAGGATAAAACCATCTTTTGTCCATATTTGATTTAGTTTACTCATTATATCTATTTCCTCCAAGATTAATTATTTACTTTTATAATTTCATCATTTCAAACCTTGAGTTGAAATTCTAAAGATAGAAGACCAAATTTTTCACTTCAAAAAGAGGGCATTGTATACTTATCACAATGCCCTCTCCTCTACTACTTCTATATTCAATTCATAGGCTAATTACTTGCTTTTAAGAGCTTGTTCAATAGCTTCAATTTCTTCATCAGATAAATTATACGTAGATTTTCCATTTCGAATAGGTTTAGCATATGTATAAGACCCATCTCTACTGTATATGCCGTTTAAAACAATACCATCATTTTGATGATCTAATAAAGCAATTGCAAATGATAAATCTGCCCCTGTATTAGCAATTGCTTTATATCTTACAATGCCTACCTTTTGTATGCAGTAGTTTAATTTTTCATTTACAGATTTCATTTCTGCTCGAACTTCTTTTTCACTTTCTAGTAATGCATTTATATCGTTTGTATATCTTCCTAAAAGACCTTCTAAGTCTAATTCATCGCCACCCATGAAAGTCTCAAATCTTCTTTGTAGCTTTTTTAATTTGCTTTGTGTCATACACACACAAATTAATAATATTAGTACTAATGCGCCTAAACTTGCTACAATATACATTGCATAATCATTAAATATCGCTATAGCCTGTTCCATCATTTTTCTCTTCTTCCCTTTTATATTAATCCATGTTTATTATTTGTATAATTCTAGCTAATTCTTCATCTGAATAATATTCGATTTCAATCTTTCCTTTTTTAGCCCCTTTAGAAATAACTACTTTTGTCCCTAATATTTTTTGTAAATTTTCTTGTATTTCTCTATAAAAAGGATTATATTTTGCTTTATCTTCTTCTTTTTTCTCTTTTTTATTACTTAAAAGTAACTGAATATACTTTTCAGTTTCTCTTACACTTAGAGACTTTTCAATAATTAAATCTGTTACTTGTTTCTGTGTTTTAATATCTTTTAATGCTAATAACGCCCTAGCATGTCCAAATGTAATTTCATCTTCTCTTAATTTTTCTTGTACATATGGTGTTAAATTAAGTAATCGCATAATATTTGCAACTGAAGATCTATTTTTACCTACTTTATCAGCTACCTGTTCTTGTGTTAAGTCAAAACGCTCCATTAGTAAACTATATGCACAAGCAAGCTCCATTGCATTTAAATCTGAACGTTGAATGTTCTCTACTAAGGCTATCTCTAAAGTTTGTTGATCCGAAAAAGACTTAATAATAATTGGTATCTCTGTTACCTTTGCCATTCTCGCTGCACGATATCTTCTTTCCCCCGCAACAATTTCATATTTACCATTTTTCTCCCTTACAATAAGAGGTTGTAAAATACCATGTTCTAATATAGATGAACTTAATTCTTTTAATTCTTCTTCATCAAAATTCTTTCTTGGTTGTCCAAAATTAGGCTCTATCTCATTAATATCGACGATTTTAATTGTCTCCTCCTTAGCATTTGATGCACTTACAAGCTCATCTGATAATAATGCATTAAGCCCTCTTCCTAATCCTCGTTGTTGTTTCATTAACATTAATTCCTTTCCACAAATTCTTTTGCTAATTGGCGATATTGCTCACTACCTTTAGCTCTTGAATCATACTTAATACAAGACATTCCAAAGCTAGGTGCCTCACTTAATCGTACACTTCTTGTAATCTTAGTTTGATATACCGTATCACTAAAATGTGTTTCTACTTCTTTTACTACCTGTGCTGATAAATTTGTTCTATTATCAAACATTGTAAATAATATTCCTTCTAGTACAAGCTGCGGATTAATGTTTTTCTTTACTAACCCTACTGTTTGTACCAATTGAGATAGTCCTTCTAATGCATAGTATTCACATTGCATAGGAATTAGTACGGAATCAGAGGCTGTTAATGCATTGATTGTTAAGATATTTACGGCTGGTGGACAATCTATGAAAATATAGTCGTATTCATCTTTTATTGTATCTAATTGTTTCTTTAAAATGAATTCACGCTGTTTAGTATTCACTAATTCCACTTCTGTCCCCGCTAAATTCATATTAGATGCAACAATATTAATTGGTTCATTTTCTGATTGTTGAATTGCCTCTTTTATATTTGTGTTATTTACTAGTATATCATATACTGTACTACTTACTTGATTTTTTAAAATACCACATCCACTTGTTGCATTTCCTTGTGGGTCAATGTCTACAATAAGTACTTTATAATCCATTTCAGCTAATGCAGCTGATAAATTTACAACTGTAGTCGTTTTGCCGACTCCTCCTTTTTGGTTAACAACAGCAATTACTTTACCCATAACATTCTCCTTTTTTATTTTTCTCTATCCGACTAAAATTAGTATAGCATATCCCTATTTTTTTATAAATATTTGAACCCTGATTTCTATAAATTAATTCATATTCTGTTTAAACTTTTTCTCCAATATTCCTTAATATGGCATCCTTCTATCTTTTTTCTTTATTTATTTCTTTTTACTTTAAGCATTTTATGTGATTAAGAATGTTCCACGTGGAACATTTATCTTCTTACATTATTTATCTTCTTCTTTACAAATTAATAAGGCTGATTAGATTGTTCCACGTGGAACATCTAATCAGCCTCATTAATTATTACTATAGAATTTATTTTTATGTATACTGCATTACTGCTGACTTATTCATGTCACAAATATAAATGATATTAACAGCTTTGCCCTTATCTCTTAATTTTAAAGTCATTTCTATATAGAGAAACCAACTAAAAACTTGAAATATACATGTACGTAAATTGTTTTCTCTCGTTGATTACACATTGCTAAAAACTATGAATAACTAAAACTTATAAATGTGAAATCTATAGAGAAACCAACTAAAGGCTTGAAATAACATGGAGGTAAATAAGTTTCTCTCAATGATTTCACATGACTAAAAACTATGAATAACTAAATTTTATAAATGTCAAATCTATATATAAGTAATATAGCATCATTAACCCACTCATTATTAGCATAATCAAATACGCTCTCTGAACTTTCCTCAAAGCCACATTTTATATGAGTACG
Source organism: Cellulosilyticum sp. (assembly GCF_982396655.1). Taxonomy (NCBI): domain Bacteria; kingdom Bacillati; phylum Bacillota; class Clostridia; order Lachnospirales; family Cellulosilyticaceae; genus Cellulosilyticum; species Cellulosilyticum sp. The sequence goes on from NZ_CEVXFV010000030.1 coordinate 28,207, forward strand.
TCTAGATGCTACATTATTTATATTTACATAACTTCTCATCTCAAAATCACCATCTTGCTTTAATTCTTCTATTACACTACTTATAAGTTTTTCAGCATATCCTCTTTTTCTATATAATGGATGAGTTTCTAATGCTTCCATAAAATATATACTGCCTTTAATTTTATAAAGACGCATAGCACTTACCCATATACCATTATCCTTCCAAATATAATAGCATGTATTATTTCTTTTAAGAAAATCATTTCTTATATATTCCAAGTATGCTTTATTTGCTTTTTTTATTCCCTCTTCTATATCTATTATTTCAGGAAAAAAATATGATACATTGTTTTTACTACTTTCCTGATATATGTCCATTAATGAGGTAGTATTACTATCTAATAATTCTCTTATTTTTAGTAACATTATTTTTCCTCCCCTTATTACAAGAGTGTTCCACGTGGAACATTTTAATATGTTTCTTCTAAAATCATATATACTACTTATTTTTTAGCTTGTTTTTAGCAAGAAGTTTCTTTTCTATCATATCTCTTGTCTGTTCTACTTGCAGTTTTTCTAAGTCTCTCTTTGGCAGGATTATTGCTTGTTGAATATTAACGAAGATCATAAAGTATTTCTTATTCTCATAAGCTCTGTACATTAAAGGCCATTCATATTTACTCGTTGAATTAATACTTTGAGTTATAATACCTTCATCATTGATGACTATTTGCTGTGCTACTCCTAAGCTCATCTTATCTGTCTTAGCCATTCTTCTACATATAAACTCTACCTCTATAGGTAATAAAATCATAATAACCACTACAAAATAATCAAAATATAGTTCAAATCCTTCCACTCTTCTAATTCCTGCTAAATGTAATACTAGCTCAAATACTACAATTAAACTAATTATAATAAAAAATGCTGCTCTAATTTTAGTCTTAGTAAAGATATTAAAATATACAATTGAACGATAATCTTCTTTATTAATTGTTGTTTCTAACCTTATTTCATTATTTTCTTTTTGCATCTTTGCCTCCCTTTCTACTTTCTTTCCTTATACTATTAATTTACTGTTTTAAACAATATACCATTATAAATTTTCCTGTTATGTTGCTCTTATAGAGAAACCAACTAAAACCTTAAAATATACAGGTAGGTAAATAGATTTCTCTCAATGATTTCACATGACTAAAAACTATAAATAACTAAATTTTATAAATGTGAAATCTATATATAAAAGTATATCATAAATATAATCTATTTATAGAGGAATAAACTATAACCTTAATTTATACATCACATAAATAGGTTTCTTTCAATGATTTCACATGACTAAAACTATGAATAACTAAATTTTATAAATGTGAAATCTATACATAATGAATAACTATCTTTTGCAAATATGAAATCTATACTCTCACACTACATTAAAAACAAAAACCCTATCACGAAACTAATTTCGTGATAGGATTTTTATTTAACGTTATTACATTTGAACTGGTGCACTAATTCCTAATAATGCTAATGCATTTTTAAGTGTGTATTTAGTTGCAGCTACGATTGCTAAACGTGAATTTTTAACTTTTTCATCTTCTACTAAGATTGGGTTTTCATTGTAGAACTTATTGAATGCTTGAGTTACATCTACAGCATATCTAGCAATGTAAGATGGTTCATATTTATTTCCAGCTTCTCTGATTGTAGCTTTGAAGTCTGCAATTTCTTTGATAAGTGCTACTGTTGATTCATCTGCAAGTACTGTGTAATCAACTTCGAAGTTAGGAATATTATCTACTTCAATACCAGCTTTACGAAGTACGCTGCAAGCTCTTGCATGAGCATATTGTACATATGGACCCGTTTCTCCATTGAAATCTAATGCTCTTTCCCATGAGAATTGAATATCTTTGATAATGTTATTATACATATCATCGAAGATAATTGCACCAATCCCTACTTGTCTAGCAACTTCTTCTTTATTTTCAAGACTTGGGTTTTTCTCTTCAATAATTTGTTTTGTTTTATCTACTGCTTCTCTTAAGATATCTTCTAAGAAAATTATGTTACCATTTCTTGTAGATAATTTAGCGCCACCTTCCATACTTACCATACCAAATGGTACGTGCACTAAATCTTTATGCCATTCATGGCCCATTTTTTCAATAACTTTAAACCATTGTGCAAAGTGAAGGTTTTGTTGAAGTGCTGTAACATAAATACATTTTTTGAAGTCATAAGTTTTTTTACGGTACTCAGCAGCTGTAATATCACGAGTTGCATATAATGAACTACCATCATTTTTAGTAATTAAACATGGTGCCATGTTTTCTTCATCTAAACGAACTAATTTTGCTCCTGCATCAACTTCGATAAGACCTTTGTCCTCCATCTCTTTGATAACTGCATCCATTTTATCATTGTAGAATGCTTCGCCATTATAGCTATCAAATTCTACTCCTAATAATTTATACACACGTTCGAACTCTTTTAAGCTTACTTCTTTGAACCACTTCCATAATGCTAATGATTCTTCATCACCTTGTTCCATTTTTGTAAAGTAATCTCTAGCTTCTTGTTCCATTTCTGGATGTTCTTTAGCTTCATCATGGAATAATACATAGATTCTAAGTAATTCAGAGATACCCTTTTCTTCAATTTCTTCTTTACTAGAATATTTTTTGTAAGCTACAATTAATTTACCAAATTGTGTTCCCCAGTCTCCTAGGTGATTAATCCCTACACAGTTATAACCAAGTGCTTCAAAAATTTGATATAAGCTATTTCCAATTACAGTTGAACGTAAGTGACCTACGTGGAAAGGTTTTGCAATATTAGGTGAAGAATAGTCGATAACTACATTTCCTAAGTTTTTCTCTTTAGCGAAACCATATGTTTCTTTTTCAGCTAATACATCTGTAATAACTTCTTTTACGAATTCTACTTTATTAACGAAGAAATTGATATATGCATTTACGTTTTCAACTTTTTCTAAGAAGTCTACTTCACCTAACTCATCAACAATATCTTTTGCAATCATTGGTGGTGCTTTTCTTAACTCTTTTGCTAATTTAAAACAAGGGAATGCATAATCACCCATTGCTGCATTTCCTGGCACTTCAATCATGCTATAAATTTCTTCTACTGATAAACTACTAATTTTACTGCTTAAAAGTTGTGCGATTTCTAATTTAAAATCTTTCATCTGTATGCTCCTTCGACCTTGATTTATATTATTATATTGTAACTAAATATCTATATCATAGCAAGTTTTACGCTTAAAGAATTAGGTTTCTTTCCTTATATATTAGCATTGCCTAATTTAGGAATTTTTAAAATGACTTTACCTTAGACAACATTATTATTTATAATCTACTAAGCTATTTCCTTATAAAAGCAGCTACTTCTATAATTAGTAGCTGCTTTTATAAACCTTACACTCTATTTTTTATTTAGTTAATAGGAATTTTAATTCTTATTTCATATCCATCGGCTTGTTCTTTCATGGTGTATTTAGCATCTACACCTGCTTGTTGAATCATATTTACAGCTTGAGTAATTGTATTTGTTACAAGTCTCATGTCCTTGATATATGATTTAACTTTTTGATTTGATTTATGCTGAATCATATTATCTCTAGTAATGTCTACTAGCATCTGTTCAATAAGCTGCTCAGATTTCTTTACGTTAAGTTCTTGTTTTATAATTTTTTCAAGAGCTACTAATTGGAACTTTTCATCTGGCAATTTTAATAATGCCCTTGCATGTCTTTCAGTTAAATTATTTTCTACTAACAACTTCTGAATAGTTGGTGATAATTTAAGTACCCTTAGCTTATTTGCAACAGTCGATTGATTTTTTCCTAATGTATTAGCGAGTTCTTGTTGTGTATATCCGTAGTCTTGCATGATTGTATAATATGCTTGACTTTCTTCTAAAAAGTTTAAGTTTTCACGTTGTAAGTTTTCAATTAGGGCTAGTACTGCACTATCTTTAGTATTCACTTCTACAATTACTGCAGGAATTGTCTCAAGCCCAGCTAATTTAGATGCTTTTAACCTTCTCTCACCTGCAATAAGCTCATATGAATCACCTATCATTCTTACAGTAATAGGTTGCATAAGTCCATGTTCTAAAATAGAATTTGCAAGTTCTTGTAGAGCGGCATCAGAAAAAACCTTTCTTGGTTGATAAGGATTTGGTCTAACACGGTCCACAGCAACATTTTCTATTTTTAAATCTTTTTGCATTCATTCTGCTCCCCTCTAAAATAACGTTTTTGCTACCTATCAGTATAACATATTTTGTCCACAAAAACTATATTCACTCAAAATCATTCACAATTCAGCAAAAATATCCACACGTTAAAAGGAAATTACATCTCCTGTGTAAAACCTGTGACTTATGTGGATATTTTTCACTCAAAAAATTTTTCACTTTTATCCACAGGCTTTTTCCTATTTTTTATAAAAAAATTATCCACACCTCTCAACACCTAAAAAAGGCTGTCAGCACTTTTGTGCGACAGCCTAATTCTTCTATACCCCAAGAGGTGACTTCGTTGGTTCCCCTGCTTTTCTAGGATATTTACTAGCAGTTGGTTTTACCTTTTTAATTTTAGCGATTTTATGATTTAAGTCTGTAAACGGTACTCTAGCATCTACTACTTCATCTAATTCGCCACCTAGAATCTTAATAGCTTTTCTACCTTGTTCTAATTCTTCATCTAACTTTTGCCCTTTTAAAGCGATTAAATAACCATCTACTTTAACAAATGGTAATGTATATTCGCTAAGTACTGCTAAGTTAGCTACAGCTCTAGATGCACAGATATCAAAGCCTTCTCTATAAGTCTTATTCTTTCCTAAATCTTCTGCTCTTGAATGAATACATTCAATGTCTGTAAGCTCCAATTTAGAAATAACTTCTTCTAAGAAAACTAATCTTTTCTTTAATGCATCTACTAAAGTTACTTTTAAATTTGGAAAGGCAATTTTCATTACAAGACCAGGAAACCCTGCTCCTGTGCCAATATCAATAACAGTTTTTTTCCCACTCATATCTAAAGCATTTTTTACTGTCATACAGTCTAAGAAATGTTTTGTAATAACCTCTATATCTTCTGTAATAGCCGTTAAATTCATCTTTTCATTCCACTCTTGCAGTAATGCTTTATACATCATAAACTGTTCTACTTGTCTTTCTGAAAGCTCAATACCAAGCTCTCTTGCACCATTAACTAATAACTCTTTTTGATCCATTAACATTCCTCTTTTTCACTATTTTGAGCTTTTTCCATACGACCTTTTTGCTCTAGGTAAACTACTAGCATAGAAATATCTGCTGGAGAAACCCCCGATATACGAGAAGCTTGTCCAATTGAGATAGGTCTTACTTGTTCAAGTTTTTGTTTTGCTTCAATTCTTAAGCTATAAACATCTTCATAGTTAATATCTTCTGGAATTAAGCGACGTTCAAGGCGTTTAAATTGTTCTACTTGACGTTGTTGTCTTACGATATATCCTTCATAACGAAGCTCAATCATAACCTGCTCAATAACTTCTTTTGGAAGTTCTGGTCTATCTGTATCTACTTCCTTAAAATCATCATATTCAAGCTCCGGTCTCTTTAAAATTTCATTTAAAGAAATACCTGAACGAAGTAATGTACTACCTTTTGCTTCTAAGATAGCTTGTACTTTTTCACTTGTTCCTACGAATACTGTTTTTAATCTTTCAAGCTCAGCTTCAATAGCTTCTCGCTTAGCTATGAATCTTTGATATCTTTCTTCTGAAACAAGACCTACTTCATAACCTTTTTGTGTTAATCTAAGATCCGCATTATCTTGTCTTAAAAGTAATCTATATTCAGCTCTAGAAGTCATCATACGGTAAGGTTCTCTTGTTTCTTTAGTTACTAAATCATCAATTAAAACTCCGATGTAACCTTCTGAACGGTCAATAATCATTGGCTCTTTACCTTCAATTTTAAGGGCGGCATTGATACCCGCAACGAGTCCTTGGGCTGCTGCCTCTTCATATCCTGAACTCCCGTTCATCTGGCCTGCACTAAAGAATCCTTCAATATGTTTGAACTCTAATGAATGTTTTAATTGCATGGCATTGAGACAATCATATTCAATCGCATAACCAGTTCTCATAACTTGTACATTCTCTAATCCTTTGATAGAACGAAGCATTTCTAATTGTACTTCTTCTGGAAGAGATGAACTCATCCCTTGAACATACATTTCAGTTGTATTTTCACCTTCTGGTTCAATAAATACTTGATGTCTTTCTTTATCTGCAAATCTTACTACTTTATCTTCAATAGATGGACAGTATCTTGGTCCTACCCCTTCAATAACACCTGAATACATTGGTGAGCGGTGTAAATTGTCACGAATAATTTGATGTGTTTTTTCATTTGTATAAGTTAAATAACAAGGGAATTGCTCACGTTTAATATCATCTTCTTTGTTCTCAAAAGAAAACGGTACGATATGCTCATCTCCATGTTGAGGTTCCATCACAGAAAAATCTACAGTTCTTGCATCTACCCTAGCAGGTGTTCCTGTTTTAAAGCGCCTTAATTCCACACCTAAGGCCTTTAAGCTTTCACTAAGTGCATTTGATGTCTTAAGTCCATTAGGGCCTGTATACTCAATATGCTCGCCTGTAAGGCATCTAGAACGCACATAAGTCCCACCAGCTAACACAACTGCTTTACATGGGTATACTGCTCCTGTACTTGTAACAACACCTTTTACTTTACCATCTTCAACTTGAATCTCTACAATCTCTTGTTGTCTAATGCTTAAATTATCCACACGTTCAAGTACCTCTTTCATTGTGTGGCTATATTTTGTTTTATCCGCTTGTGCACGCAATGAATGCACAGCTGGCCCCTTAGCTGTGTTTAACATACGAGATTGGATATAAGTCTTGTCGATATTTTTACCCATCTCACCGCCAAGTGCATCAATTTCTCTTACAAGATGCCCTTTTGATGTTCCCCCTACATTAGGGTTACATGGCATCATTGCAATACTATCTAATGACATTGTAAACATAGATGTTTTATGGCCCATACGAGCTGCTGCAAGTGCTGCTTCGCAACCAGCATGTCCTCCACCTATGACTGCAACGTCTATTGTTTCTGCAATATACGTCATTGTTTCTCTCCTACTTTCCTAAACAAAATCTACTAAATAATTGATTGATAATTTCTTCCTTTAATGATTCTCCTACAATCATACCTAAATGTCCATAGGCATCATGTAAATCTATAGCTAAACAATCTTCAGGTAATCCGCAAGCAATGGCATCTAATACCTTCTCTAAGCTCTTAATTGCATTAATAAGTGCTTGTTTTTGTCTCTGATTAGAAATAGTTGCTTCGTTGCTAATTGAAGTATTGCCTTTTATCACGAAGTTTTTCATTTCTGTACGTAATTCATTTAAACCGCTTTGCTCTTTAGCAGAAATACGCGCAACTGTTCCATTATTTAAATACTCTTTGAACATTTCCTCGGTAATATTATTATCTAAGTCTATTTTATTAAGAACATAAATAACCTTTTTATCTTTAATTTGCTCTAAAATCTCTAAATCCTTTTCTACTAATCCAGCATTGCTATCCACTAACATGAGTACAAGATCTGCTTCTTCAATAGAACTCTTTGATCTTTCCACACCAATACGTTCTACAACATCGTCAGTTTCGCGTATTCCAGCTGTATCTAATAATTGGAATGGAATACCGTCCACATTAAGATAAGCTTCTACAACGTCTCTCGTAGTCCCTGGGATATCTGTAACAATAGCCTTATTTTCTTCTAATAAAGCATTTAATAATGATGATTTCCCAACATTAGGTCTTCCTACAATAGCAGTTTTAACCCCATCACGAATCATCTTTCCTGTATCCGCTGTCTTTAAAAGTGTTTGTAGTTTGCTAAGAAGCTCTTCAAGTTCCTGATCAAACTCCTCTGTAATAGGTTCATCTTGATCATACTCTGGATAATCAATAGAAACCTCAATACGTGCAATGATTTGGATTAATAAATCTTGATATTCTTTAATCTTCTTAGATAAATTACCCTCTAACTGACCAATAGCCTGTGATAATGATAATTCAGTCTTAGCCTCAATAACATCCATAATGGCCTCTACTTGTGCAAGGTCAATGCGGCCATTTAAAAATGCACGCTTTGTAAATTCACCACTGTCTGCAATTCTAGCCCCCGCACTTACTACTTCCATAAGTACTGCATTAAGTGGTACAGGGCCACCATGACAGTTGATTTCAATAACGTCTTCTCTTGTAAAAGTTCTAGGCCCTTTCATGAGCATAACTAAAACCTCATCTAAAACCTTACCATCTTTATTAACAATATGTCCATAGTTAATTGTATGGGAATCTACGTCAAAAAGCGATTTTTTATTAGCTGCTCTAAAAATCTTATCTACAATGCTAATAGCTTCACTTCCACTAACTCTAATAATTCCAATGCCTCCTATACCTACAGGCGTAGATATAGCTGCTATAGTATCTTCAAATAACATAATTTTATCCTTTCTAAGAAAAAAACCCAGTATAGCACTGGGTTTATCTGTATGATCTATTTTGATAGCTTGGAGTAATCACCACTCGTCTAAATGGTTCTTTTCCCTCACTATGCGTTTTTACAATTTTACTATCTTGCAAAGCTGAATGAATAATTCTTCTATCATATGGATTCATTGGCTCTAATACAATAGGCTTTTTACTTTGTTGTGCTTTTTTACTTAACTTATAAGCAAGTCTCTTAAGCGTTTCTTCTCTTCTTGCTCTGTAGTTTTCTGTATCAAGCATAATCTTAACATACTCTGTACGTTCCTTATTAGCAACAATATTAACAATATATTGAATCGCATCTAGTGTTTCGCCTCGTTTACCGATAATAACACCCATATTTTTACCTTCAAGGCTAATGCTTAATCTATTGTTATTAACTACCTCAGACTTCACAACTGCTTCAATATTCATTTCTTTTAAAAGCTTGTATAAGAACTCTTCCGCTAAGTGTTGAACATGTTCTATTTCTTCTTTAGTCACGACAACTGCATCCTCAGAATCCTTTTTTTCTTCATTCTTAACTTTATTTGGGCTTGGTGGCATTTCAGCTACTTTATTTGCATCGGTAACTTTAACCTCTTCCTTAATTTCAGGGATTACTTCAATTTGTGGTTCAACTTCTACTGGAGCTTTAAGTGTAACTCTGACTTTAGCATTTTTAGCCCCAAATCCGATAAATCCTTTTGAGCCTTTTGAGATAATCTCAATATCTACTTCCTCAGTACTAGCACCTAACTCGATTAATGCCTCTGTTATAGCATCGTTTACGGTCTTACCTACCTTTTCAACACTTCTCATGTTTATACCCCCAACCTTTGTGAATTTATTGGTTTGTTTCTACCACTTCGCTCTACTGTTATTTTTGGTTGTCTTTATCACTATGTTCAGTTTTTTGAACTGGTACCTTTTTTCTTACTTTCTTAGTAGTAATTTTACCACTCTTAATAGCTTCTTCACGATCTTTTTTTAATTGTGCTTCCATTTTTTCATCTTGCTTAGCAAGCATTTTATTTACAACCCATTGTTGTCCCATCATAATCACGTTACCTGCTATCCAGTAAAGTGCTAAACCGATTGGCATAGTATAAGACATAAATGCTGTCATAATTGGCATTACAATATTCATTGTCTTCATCATAGATTCACCAGGATTTTGCTGACCTGATGCACTGCTTTGTACTGCACCATTAGCTGCCATTGTAATCTTAGAGAAAATGTATGTTGATGCACCAGCAATAATTGGTACTAGAATAGCAAGCCACATACCTGAACTCATAAGTAATTTAGGTGTATCTACAACGTTCATTGTTAAAAATGTTTCATAGCTATGTTTTAATTCTAAAGCTTGTTCTAAACCTGGTACTGAACCAGCACTTTGTAAAAACTCATTCCATTGTACAGTAGTTAAGTGACTTAAGAATTGAGATACTCCCTCTACTTGTGATAAATCATAGTTTTGACGAGAGTTAATATATACTGCATCAGAAAATGGTTGTAATAAACTTTGATAGTTTGCAATGTTAGTTGTTACAACTTGTGCAATATTAGTATATACATCACCTAATTTATTAATATATTGCGCTGGTGTACGAAGTACATTAAATAACGCAATAATTAATGGAAACTGAATTAATAATGGTAAACATCCAGCAAAAGGATTAATCTTATACTTTTTATATAAAGCTTGCATCTCTTGACTCATTTGCATCTGAGATTGCTGATCCTTTTTATTCTTATACTTGTCTTGAATTCTTTGTAACTCAGGTTGAATTTTGCTCATACCTCTACTTGTTCTTTGCGAAGAAAGTTGTAAAGGAGTCATTAAAATACGTGCTACCAATGTAAATAAAATAATTGAAATCCCAAGTGCCTGTGCTGGAGATATAAGGGTTACCCCTTCAAAAATTACATTAAGTATTGCCCCAAAAAATTGATTAATAAAACTCATTCGTTTCCTCCTAGTTTTTTCTTAACAACATTCATGTTGCCTTTTAACATTAAGGTTGCTTTTTACTCCGCTTCACTTTTTTCTCTGGTACTGGATCATACATTACTGGATGAAATGGATGACATTTTAAAATCCTTTTAATCCCTAAAAATGTTCCTTTTAAAAAACCATGAATTTGTATCGCTTCGTAAGTATATTGTGAACATGTTGGAAGGAATCTGCAATTTCCTCCAAGCATGGGGGATATTCCTTTTTGATAAAATCTAATAAGTAAAAGTGCTACTTTTTTAGGTAAGTTTTTCATTTTCACCGATCCCTTCGTAGCAATTATATCCTATTATTATAAAACTATTATAAATCTTCTTGTATGTCATATACCCTATGTTGTTTTAACAAATGAATTAATGCGGAAGAAATGTCTTGATAGGACGCTCCATTAGCGTTAGATCTGGCAACGATAACAAAATCCCAGCCTTGTTTTTCAATATATTCTTCGTTTAATCTATAGCTTTCTCTAATGAGTCTAGTTGTACGGCTACGTACAACACTATTTCCGACTTTTTTACTAACCGATATGCCTAATCTATTATTAGACTTATTATTTTTTAATTTATACACTACTAAATATTTGTTAGCAAAAGATTTTCCTCTTCTATAAACTACTCTAAACTCGTAGTTTTTCTTTAGTGATTCTGCATATTTCATACAATGCTCCTAAATTTTTATAGCAAAACAAGGCCACAAAAGCGGCCTTGTTTTATGCTGTTAATTTTTTTCTACCTTTTGCTCTTCTTCTAGCTATTACCGCTCTACCGTTTTTAGTTCTCATTCTTTTACGAAAACCATGTTCTTTACTTCTTTGACGTTTCTTTGGTTGGAAAGTCATTTTCATTGCGCGTACCTCCTTTATGGGATAAGTTACCACACAATATGCACATTAAAATTGATAAATAACCAAACGGATGATTATCTATCACACACAAATAAAAAAATATTTACATTCATTTATAGAAATGTAAACAAGCACTGTAACCAGTATAATTTATTTATTTTCCAACGTCAAGATATACATCTAATATTGGCTAAATAAATATTTGGTAATTTTATATGCCACATTAATCCTATTTTTAATTTCTAATTCCCAGAATCGCAGGTTTCTATACATGTTTTTAATAAAAAAAATAAGTCTCTTCCTTATTATAATGTATTATTTACTACCCGCCCTTCTCTCTTACGCTATCTGACCCCTCTTCCCTTTTTCATTTTCCTATTAATCTCTTTCTCTTCTTAATTATTATCTTTTTATCCACTTTTTACTCATTTTTATCATCTTTTTTTCTCATTCCACTCATTTTTTCTTTTATGCCATCCCCAATTATCCCCGCCCTATTCTCCTTATTTCATTTCTATTTAGTCACTCTGCTAAAATATCCACAATTTTTTCGCCAGTATTGCTGTGGATATTTTTATTCTACTGGTTGATTTTCCACAGGTAATTTGATATTATTAGATTACTTGTAGATAAGTTGTTGATTAAGTAATGTTATTCACATTCTGTTGATAAAGTTGTGTATAACATCTACTTTTTTTATTTTTTTTGCATTTTTTATTACTTATTTTTAACTTTCCTATCTGAATAACTTTATCCACACCCTGTTTCTATCTTGTTTATTCTTTTAGGAATTTTAATTTTTTAAGATATATGTTGATTATTTTATGCACATGTTGACAACACTTGAATAAGCTGTGCATAAATTTTGTAATTAGGAGGATTAAGAATGTCATCAGTGTATGAAAAACAATGGGAAGCCATTCTTAGTATTATCGAACTAGAGACTTCTAGTGTCAGCTTTAATACTTGGTTTAAAGATACGCAAATCCTTGATATTCAAGACAACGTCTTAATATTAAGCGTAAAGAATGAATTTACTAAAGAGATTCTCAATACGCGTTATCTTGAACTCATTCGTAATAGTGCTCTTCAAGTTCTAAATAAAGAGTACACGATTAAGTTTGTGCTTCCTAATGAACAAACCAAATTAGAACAAAAAAATAATAAGAAAACTGAACAATTACAAGATCCATTAAATAACCCAAGTAATCTTAATCCTAGATATGTATTCGATAGCTTTGTCGTAGGTAATAGTAACCGCATGGCCCACGCTGCAGCTTTAGCTGTTGCTGAAGCACCTGCTCGTGCTTACAATCCGCTCTTCTTATATGGAGGCGTAGGTCTTGGTAAGACCCACCTTATGCATTCTATTGCGCACTTTATTCTAGATCAGAACCCTAATGCTAAGGTTATCTATGCTTCTTCAGAGAAGTTCACTAATGAGCTTATTAACTCAATTCGTGATGATAAAAATGAAAGTTTTCGCAATAAATATAGAAATATTGATGTCCTTTTAATTGATGATATTCAATTCATTGCTGGAAAAGAACGTACTCAAGAAGAATTTTTCCATACTTTTAATGCATTACATGAAGCTAATAAGCAAATCATTATATCTAGCGACCGTCCGCCTAAGGAAATTCAAACACTTGAAGATCGTTTGCGTTCACGTTTTGAATGGGGACTTATCGCAGATATTCAAAGTCCAGATTTAGAAACAAGAATTGCTATTTTACGCAAGAAGGCTGAAATTGAAAGCTTATCCGTACCTGAAGATGTACTTCTATTTATTGCAAAAACAGTTATCTCTAACATTAGAGAACTTGAAGGTGCTTTAAATAGAATTCTTGCGTTCTCTTCATTAACTAATAAACCTATTACAGTTGAACTCGCTAATGAAGCACTTAAAGATCTTATTTCTAAGGACAAACCTAAAGTAATTACAGCAGAATACATTCAAGAGACTGTAGCAACCTACTTCCATCTCAAACCTGAAGATCTTCAATCTTCTAAGAGAACACGTAATATTGCTTACCCTCGCCAAATTGCAATGTATCTTTGCCGTAAGCTTACAGACCTTTCTTTACCTAAGATTGGTGAAAAATTCGGTGGTCGTGACCATACAACAATTATTCATGGTTTCGAAAAAATTTCACGTGAGCTTCAAACAGATATTGAACTCACACAAATTTTAAATGAACTTGAAGCTAAAATTACATCTAAATAACCTGTGTATATTCATGTGAACTTAACGTGAACTATTTGTGGATTATTTTTGTTACTTTAACTTCAATGTGAACAATGTGGATAAAGTTAAAGTTTTACTTCAACTTGTCCACATCTATATATACATGCTTTTTATTAATGACTTCAAGGGCTCGCTAGGGTTATCCACAACACTAACAAGTCCTATTACTATCATTGCTAAAAAACATATTATTATTGTATTTGTTTTACCCGAAAGGAGATTATCCACATGCATATCTATTGCAGACAAGATTTATTGCTTAATAGTATTAATACTGTTCTTAAAGCATGTTCAACTAAAACAACAATGCCTATACTTGAATGTATTCTATTACAAGCAGCTAACAATAAATTAACTTTAGTAGGTAACAACCTAGAGCTAGGTATTGAAAGTACTATTGATGCTGAAGTTATGACAGAAGGCTTTATTGCCTTAGAAGCTAAAATTTTCTCTGAAATCATCAGAAAGATGCCAGGAGAAATCGTTGAAATCTCATCAGATGATCACTTTATGACAAGCATTGTAAGTGAGAAATCTAAATTCCAAATTGCTGGTCAATCAGGTAAAGACTTCCCAGCACTTCCATCTGTGGAAAAAACTAATTCATGCACAGTAAGCCAAGTCGTTTTAAAGGATATGATTCGCCAAACAATCTTCTCTGTTGCGCAAGATGAAACAAGACCTATCCTCACAGGTGAGATGTTACAAATTAAAGATAACAGCTTAAACCTCGTATCTGTGGATGGTTATCGTATCTCTTACAGAAAGACATTACTCTCAATTGAGAATGCAAATGTTGAAGTTGTCATTCCAGGAAAGACACTTGTTGAGATCAACAAAATATTATCTAGTGAAGAAGATGACGAGGTTACAATCTATTTTGAAGACAAACATGTGCTCTTTGACTTAGGTGACAGTAAAGTTGTTTCTAGACTTCTTGAAGGAGAATTCTTAAAATACGAACAAGTTTTCTCTTCGGATTACGAAACACAAATTGTTGTAGACCGTAAAAATTTACTCATGAGTATTGAACGTGCGGCACTTATTTCTAGAGAAGGTAAGAAAAATCCTATCAAATTAGAGATGGATGGTGATAAAGTAATCATCACATCTAATGCAGAGCTTGGAACAGCTAGAGAAGAGATTGATGTAGAACTTGAAGGTAAGTGTATTACGATTGCATTCAATCCTAAATACTTAATTGACTCACTTAAAGCAATAGATGATGATAAAGTATGCATTAACTTTATCTCTGCTTTAACACCTTGCATTATTAAGCCAGAAGAAGGCGATCACTATAAATATTTAATATTACCAATCCGTGTAAATGCATAATTAAAATTAAGTCGCTCTAAAATTCAATTATGAATCATAGAGCGATTTATTCATTAGTATTTTGTATACAATATACGCATAAAAGATAAGGAGTACAAAAAATGAAAGAGATTAAAATCGATACAGAATTTATTAAATTAGACCAGCTTATGAAATATGCCTCAATGGTACAAACAGGTGGAGAAGCAAAAATGCTTATTGCTCAAGAACTTGTTTTAGTAAATGGAGAAATCTGCACACAAAGAGGTAAAAAGATTAGACCTGGTGACGAAGTACAATTTGACGGAGAAACTTATAAAGTTAATTAATCAAGAGGGAGAGCTTTATGTATATAAAGGAGCTATCTTTAAGTGACTTTAGAAACTATGATGAGTTAAAAATTCAGCTTGATCATGGTATCAATATTTTTAGAGGGGATAATGCTCAGGGGAAAACGAATGTCCTTGAAGCAGTATATCTTTGTGCAACAGCGAGATCGCACCGCACCCATAAAGAAAAAGAAATTATTAGATGGAATCAAGAAGCTGCTCACGTAAAAATCAATGTACAAAAACATTATGTTGAGGATGTCATTGATTTTCATCTTACCCAAAAATCTAAATCTGCACTTATCAATAAAATGCCTATTAGCCGATTAGGGGAGCTATTTGGCTGCCTCAATATTGTAATGTTTTCCCCAGAAGACTTGCAGCTTATTAAAAATAGTCCTAAGGAACGCAGGCGTTTTATGGATATTGAATTATGCCAGATTGATAAGATGTACTACTATGCCCTTAGACAATACCATAAAGTTTTAAAACAGAGAAATCTTGCACTCAAAGAATGCTTTAGAACAAAGGATTATTCGATGCTTGATGTTTGGGATATGCAATTGGAAGAATATGCAAAGACAGTCATTGAGAAACGAGAAGCCTTTATTGAAGAAATTAATGAGATTGCATATGCAATTCACAAGGATATCTCTGGTAATAAGGAAACATTGCAAGTGATTTATGAGCCAAGTGTTAAAGCTGAGGATTTTAGCGAAAAAATGTTAAGAAATAGAGAAAAGGATTTATTATATCAAAATACGTCAGTAGGTCCTCATCGTGATGATATGACATTTTTAATAAATGATATGGATGTTAAGACTTATGGCTCACAAGGACAACAACGTTCCGTAGTTTTATCTATGAAGCTGGCAGAATTAAATATTATGAAAAAGTACATTGGCGAAGAACCTGTACTTTTACTAGATGATGTACTCTCTGAGCTAGATGATAAGCGCCAACGGGACTTATTTAAATACACACAAAGCATTCAAACACTAATTACTTGTACAGGAATTGAACAAAGTGTATGGAATACACAAAAAATTGGAAAACTATATAATGTAAAAGCTGGAAGAATCACACCAGATGACAGGAAATAGTTAAAAAATTAAGTAAATTTGCCTTAATTAGTATTTTGATGTATAATAAATGTTGGATTATTATGTTTATGAGTAATTATTAAAGGAGTGAGATCTTAGTTATGGCAGCAACGTACAATGAAAATCAAATACAAATATTAGAGGGGCTGCAGGCAGTACGAAAAAGGCCTGGTATGTATATCGGTAGTACTTCCGCAAAAGGTCTTCACCATCTAGTATATGAAATCGTAGATAATGCCGTAGATGAAGCATTAGCAGGTTACTGTGACACTATCAAAGTAACTATACACCCAGATAATACAATATCAGTTTTAGATAATGGTCGTGGTATCCCAGTAGGTATTCACCCTCAAAAGGGAATTTCTACTGTAGAGGTTGTATTTACTATCCTACATGCAGGTGGTAAATTCGGCGGCGGCGGATATAAAGTATCTGGTGGTTTACATGGTGTAGGGGCATCAGTTGTAAATGCGCTCTCAGAATGGCTTACTGTAGAAGTTTATACTGACGGTAAGATTCATCAAGAAAAGTTTGCAAGAGGAGAAGTTGTGCAACCTTTAACTGTAATCGGAGAAACAGACAAGGTTGGAACATATGTCCACTTTAAACCAGATGCGGAAATATTTGAAGAAACTGTATTTGACTATAAAGTTTTAGAACAAAGATTAAAAGAAACAGCTTTCTTAACAAAAGCACTTAAAATTCAATTAATCGATGAACGTGAAGATAAAAAGCAAAACAAAACATTCCACTATGAAGGTGGTATTAGAGAGTTCGTTGAACAACTCAACAAACATAAAACACCACTATACGATCAAATCTTCTACTGCGAAGGTGAAAAAGATGGTATAGCAGTTGAAGTATCGTTCCAACATAATGATACTTATGTTGAAAACGTATTTAGTTTTGTAAATAACATTAATACTATTGAAGGTGGTACACACCTTTCAGGATTTAGAACAGCTATTACTAAAAACCTCAATGACTATGCTAGAAAAATGGGACTTTTAAAAGAGTCAGATAAGAATTTAACAGGTGATGATATTAGAGAAGGTATGACAGCTGTTATTAGTATTAAAATCAGTGACCCTCAATTCGAAGGTCAAACTAAAACAAAGTTAGGTTCAAGTGAAGCAGCAGGTGCTGTACAATCAGTATTTGGTGATCAACTTACTTACTTCTTAGAACAAAATCCTAATGTAGGTAAGGTAATTGTTCAAAAAGGTATTATGGCAGCAAGAGCTAGAGATGCTGCACGTAAGGCAAGAGAACTTACACGTAGAAAGAGTGCCTTAGAGGGTAACTCACTTCCAGGTAAACTTGCAGACTGCTCTGAAAAAGATGCATCTAAATGTGAAATTTACATTGTCGAAGGGGATTCTGCGGGTGGTTCAGCTAAGAGTGCTCGTTCACCTAAAACACAAGCAATCTTACCACTTAGAGGTAAAATTCTTAACGTAGAAAAAGTTAGAATTGATAAGATGCTTGAGAACCAAGAAATTCGTAATATGATTACAGCTTTTGGTGCAGGTATTAGTGATGACTTTGATGTGACAAAGCTTAGATATGGCAAAATCATTCTCATGACCGATGCCGACGTCGATGGTGCACACATTAGAACACTTTTACTTACATTCCTATACAGATACTATAGAGAACTTATTGAGCAAGATCACGTATACATTGCTCAACCACCACTCTACTTAGTAGAGAAAAACAAAAAGAAACATTATGCATTTAATGATAAGGAACTTGAAAAATTACTTGAAGAAATTGGTAGAACAGGTATTTCTCGTATGCAACGTTACAAAGGTCTAGGGGAAATGAATGCAGAGCAGCTTTGGGAAACAACAATGGATCCAGAAACAAGAGTACTTGTTAAAGTAAGTATTGATGATGCAGCAGCAGCAGATGAAATCTTTACAAAGCTAATGGGTGACGATGTAGAACCAAGAAGACAGTTCATTAATGAACATGCACATAAAGTAACCTACTTAGACATATAAAAAAGGGCAAGGAGAATAATAAATGGATACAAATGATGTAACTTATGACAGAATTATTCATAGAGATATCAACGATGAAATGCAGACATGCTATATTGATTACGCCATGAGCGTAATTGTATCTCGTGCCCTCCCAGATGTACGAGATGGCTTAAAACCTGTTCATCGTCGTATTTTATACTCTATGAGTGAGCTAGGATTAGGCTCAGATAAACAATACAGAAAGTCAGCACGTATCGTTGGGGATACAATGGGTAAATATCACCCACATGGTGACTCTTCTATTTATGGTGCCATGGTACGTATGGCGCAAGACTTTTCTACAAGATATCCATTAGTAGATGGCCAAGGAAACTTTGGTTCTATTGATGGAGATAGTCCTGCCGCAATGCGTTATACAGAAGCACGTATGAGCAAAATGACAGCTTTAATGCTTGCAGATATCGATAAGGAGACGGTTGATTTTAGACCAAACTTTGATGAATCATCAAAAGAACCATGCGTTCTTCCAGCTAGATTCCCAAATCTATTAGTAAATGGTTCATCAGGTATCGCTGTAGGTATGGCAACTAATATTCCACCACATAACTTAACAGAAGTTGTGAATGGTGTTATTAAAATGATTGATAACTACAGAGGCGAGAATGAAGAGAATGAAGTACGTGAGACTGAACTTGACGAACTCATGGCAATCATTCAAGGTCCAGATTTCCCAACAGGCGCAACAATTTATGGACGCTATGGCATTGAACAAGCTTACCGTACAGGTAGAGGTAAAGTAAAAGTTAAAGCCAAAGCAGAAATTGAAGCAATGCAAGCTGGTAAATCTAGAATTGTAGTCACAGAAATTCCTTATATGGTAAACAAATCTGCCTTAATTGAGAAGATGGCAGACCTTGTAAAAGATAGAAAAATTGATGGAATCACAGATATTCGTGATGAGTCTGATAGAAATGGTATCTCTATTGTTATCGAACTTAGAAGAGATGTAAACCCAACTGTTATACTCAACCAATTATATAAATATACACAATTACAAGATACATTTAGCATCAACATGCTTGCACTTGTGGATGATAAACCTAAAACACTTAACCTTAAAGAAGTACTTGAACAATATTTAAAACATCAAGAAGATGTTGTAACAAGAAGAACACAATACGATTTAAATAAAGCTGAAGCAAGAGCTCATATTTTAGAGGGGTTACGCAAAGCCTTAGATAAGATTGACTTAATTGTATCTCTTATTCGTAGTTCTAAAACAGTTCAAGAAGCTAAAGAAAGACTTATTGAAGCAATTGATTTAACAGAAATCCAAGCTCAAGCGATTGTTGAAATGAGACTTCGTGCTTTAACGGGCCTTGAAAGAGAAAAAATCGAAGAAGAGTATCAAGAGTTACTTGGAAAAATTGAATACTTAAAATCAATTTTAGGTAGTAAGTTCAAGTTACTTGGCGTTATCAAGGATGAGATATCAGAAGTAAAACAAAAATATGGTGATGGACGTAGAACAGATATCACTATTGATGAAGATGAATATGATATCGAAGACTTAATTGATGAAGAAAACATTGTTGTTACAATTACTCAACTTGGTTACATTAAACGTATCCCACTTGATACTTATAAAAACCAAAATAGAGGTGGTAAAGGTATCATTGGTCTGAATACAATTGAAGATGACTTTATCAAACAACTCTTCGTAACAACTAACTTTAACTACATTATGTTCTTTACTAATAAAGGGAAAGCATACCGTATTAAGGGTTATAGAATCCCAGAGGCAGGAAGAACAGCTAGAGGTACAGCTATTGTTAACTTACTTGAGTTAGACAAGGATGAAACAATTACAGCAGTATTCCCGGTTAAAGAGTTCGAAGAAGATATGTTCCTAACAATGGTAACTAAAAAAGGACAAATTAAGAAAACACCACTTAAAGACTTTAGAAATATCAGAAAAGGTGGACTTATTGCGTTGTCTTTAGCTGAAGAAGATGAACTTGTAGATGTACAAAAAACAAAATCAAGAGATTCTATTTTAGTAGCAACTAAATTTGGCCAAGGAATCATGTTCGAAGGCACAGATGTTAGACCAATGGGTAGAACAGCTAGAGGTGTACGTGCAATCAATCTTAATGAAGGTGATGAAGTTATAGGAGCTACTGTGCCTAAAGAGGGTGAACAAGTTCTTACAGCTACAGAAAAAGGGTTAGGAAAGAGAACACAAATTGATGCCTTTAGAGCACAAAAACGTGGTGGTAAAGGTATTAAGGTTAATAAGATTACAGAACGTACAGGTAATGTAGTGGGTATTACGGCAGTTAAAGATGAAGACGAGTTATTAATGATTACATCAGAAGGTGTTATTATTCGTATTAAAGTAGCTCAAATTTCATCAATCGGACGTAATGCACAAGGGGTAAAATTAATTAATGTATCTGATGATGTAAAAGTTGTTTGTATAGAAAAAGTAGATGAAGAATTCATTGATGATAGCATTGAAGAGTCAGTAGTAGAAGTAGATGAAGAAAATACTTTAGAATCTGACACAGAAGGCAACACAGAAGAATAATGAAAAAAGCTAGTATTATTTTACTAATATTAGTATTAATAGGTGGAGCAGTTGGATATTATATTTATAATAATTATCCAATGGCTCTGCCTAATTTTATAGAACAAACATCATCAGCCTATAAATATGTTATAAAAAGATCTGGAAAAATCGTAGCAGTAGCCAATAAACAAGAAGAAGCTATAGAAAAAGCTAAAAAGATATCTAGGAGTATAGCTGTTAATACATACAATAATGAGTGGATTTATACCAATCTACAGCCGTTCCTTATTTTAACTGAAGATGCTACACATGACTTTGCAACATTTGAAGAGGCTTACAAATATGCAAGGAGAAATGGCTATACGAAGATTTATTATAAGAAGGGAAATAAACCTTTATGGAAGGAAGGCGGAGCGACGAAGGAAAGCAAACCTTTAGATGTGCCTTTAGTTTTACAACTTCCAGAGCTCCCTAGAGGATGTGAAGTGACATCATTAGCCATGCTGCTTAAATACTATGGGACAGATGTATCTAAAATGACGTTAGCAGAGAAAGTGAAAAAAGATACAACGCCATATAGTAAAGATGAAACAGGTAGACAATATTATGGAAATCCGTATGATGGTTTCGTTGGAGATATGTATAATAAAAATAAAAATGGCTATGGTGTATATCATGGACCTATAGCTGAATTAGGCAAAGAATATTATGGCGAAGATCTAATAGATATAACAGGGGTAGAGTTTGAAGACTTATTGTATTTTTTAAGCCAAGGAAAGCCAGTATGGGTAATTACTAATGCAACATATAAGCCTCTAGGTGATACATATTTTGAAATGTGGCATACTCCCACAGGCGTAGTAAAAATTACTAAGAAGCTTCACTCCGTTATAATGACTGGTTATGATGAGCAATATATTTATATAAATGATCCATTATATAGTCAAAAAAATAGGAAACTAAACAAAATAGATTTTCAGAAAGCCTGGGAACAAATGGGTAATCAAGCTATTATTATTGCCAAGTGATAAAACAAAGTAGAGTTAAATAATAAAGTTAAACAAAGTAAGGGTTATTGTATTAAGTAATTAATGCAATGGCTCTTTTTTATTAATACAATAGCCTTTTATAGAGCAGTAAGTTAGATAAGCTATGTTTATAGATGAATTTACAGCGATACAATATTGATGAATAATTAAAAATTATAGATATAAAGTACATGTTTAGAAAAATATATATAGATAATAGAAATAAAATAGGACTTAAAACGTTGATAAATCAATGTTTGCTTAAAAAAATAAAAATATGTTAGAAAAAAGCTTGACGTAAGCAAAAAGCTTTGATAATATATATATTGTCCTGAGCGACAGGACGAGACAAACAAACAATGTTAGTTCGGAGAAGTACTCAAGTTGGCCGAAGAGGTGCCCCTGCTAAGGGTATAGGTCGGGTAACCGGCGCGAGGGTTCGAATCCCTCCTTCTCCGTTTATTTCTGTCTTAAAGATAGAAATAAAAAGTACTTGACATAAAGCAAAAGATGCGATATACTAATCAAGTACCAAAAATGAACTTTGAAAACAAAATAGTAATCATATAAACCAGTCGATTCATTAACTGCTTTAAGTAGTAAAATGAGTACAACACTATGTACTAAGTAATTTAGCTAGCAACATTAGTTGCAAGAGCAAACTTTTTTATGAGAGTTTGATCCTGGCTCAG
>NZ_CEVXFV010000031.1:0-50581 GCF_982396655.1 Cellulosilyticum sp.
TTTACATAAAAAAATAACCAAGTCTCTATTCGAGTACTTGATTATTTTTTGGACGCTACCTAATTAATGTCTTAACTTAATGACATTGGGCATCAAAGGCCTCCTTTTTATACTAATTATATTTCACCATGTTTTCTACAGCTTTCACCCAAGCATGCTTTGGATCATCATTTGGTGTAAGCTTTCTACCACTTTTGCCTGCCATTACCCATAAATAATAAATTGAATAGCCTGGTGCTGCTGCTACTGGGTGATACCCTTCTTTAATCGCAATACTGTCACCATTTCTTACCATATAGCTTTCATTTAATGTAAAATCATCATTATACATGACTTGAATACCGAAACCTTGTCCTGGGTTTACACGGAAATGATAAATTTCCTCCATATTCACTTCAAATGGCATATTATCTGTATCATGTTTATGAGATGGATAACTTGACCATTGTCCTGGGCAACCATAAGTTTCTCCTAATACAATTTTATCAACTTTACCTTCAAAGTTACTTGTAATAATATCATTTACATCTCTTTGCCAATTCAGTTGGCCACGATGCTCCGTTGTTACATCTTCTGCCTCTACTACAAATGGTTCATATTTTTTATCAGCTTTTACTTTGCAAACACCGATTTCAAGTGTGCCTTCACCTACTGCTGTTACAGTATATGTCGTGTCTCTTGGAATATAAATCGTTGTTGGTTTGCCTGAAAATACATCTTTTCGTTTACCCTTTTCTAAGGCTTTGAATGTACCAGCTTCTACATTACATGTTCCTGATAAAATCACAAGACCTAATTCATATTCACCTGATTCTAATGTGACTTCTTCACCTTTTTGTAAGTTAATCATGCCAAATCCGATGACTTCAAGTCCAGCTGCCTCATCAACAATTTCTTTGTAGCCTTTTATTTCTGTTTTTTCATAAAAGCGTTTCATTTGTCTCTCCTTGCATTTACCACAATTTATTCTATGTGCTTCAAATTATAATAGATTGACTAAAGCTTTCCAAGCTCATTTCCCCCTATACTAAAAAATAAAAGCAATATTTGTCAATTTCCCCGTATAATTATCCAATTATTGCACATAATTACCTGTATATTTAAATGGGAGGTATATTATGCGCTTTTTAAAAAAGAATTTCAAACGACTTTTACAGTGTAGCATGATGTTGTTTAGCATGATTGCTATTCCTTTGTGCATTGGGGCCAATATTTTTCCTACTAAAACAGTAGAATTAGAATATAATACTGCTGAGATTATTTTGCCTGATGGGCGTACGATTAAGGAGAATATTGCCGTTAAAGATGATATGCTCTTTATCCCTTATGAAGCACTTGAAGTCATTACTAACGAAAATGTCAGTTGGGACCCTGAAGACCAGACACTCACCATCGGCAACCTTTCCCTCGCTGAGGCGATGAGTGACACGCTCAAAGTTTATCATTATGGCTATGATGCAAATCATGCTTATTTATATGCACCGGATATTCGTACAAATAAGCCAATGTCCATGGGAAATATCACGCATGATTTAGGTTATTCATTTTCTAATATCCAATCTGCATCCTTTAACCTCAATGGGCATTATCATCATCTTATAGGTCTTTTAGGCTGTGAAGATTTTAAGGCTACTAATGGCACCATTGATATTTACCTTGATGATCATCTCTTAGCTTCTTATGAGGTCACCAGTGATAGCCTGCCTGAAAAGATTGACTTAAATCTTACAGGGGGTAACCAACTTAAGTTTGTATTCTCTAAATTTTTACCAAACTCACAAATTGATTTAGCTGATGCTTATATTGAATAAATCACTAATTTTATAAATGTGAAATCTATAAACAAAGGGAGGTGTCACGAAACTATTTACAGTCTCGTACACCTCCTTTTGTCATCTTTAAGTATTAATTTATCTACATTGTCAGCGTCTTTATCTGTCTTACTAAAGCTTCTCCTACTAAGTCGTTATGTACATGAATACGCCTTAACTGAGTCGGATAATTCGAAAGTCTCCAGGGAGTCGCTAAATCAGTTATTTGGAGCTGCACACCTAAATCATAGCTCTCCTGTCGTGACTGCTTAGAACTTTTGAATTCTGGATAACACATCACCCTTACATCTCTAACACCTAAATTGTTTTCTATTGTTTCAAAAGATCTGGTAATTTCAATCATTAGTTCCTCTTCATTCAGTTTGCTCATATTCGGATGTGTATGCGTATGACTTTGAATATCAATAAGACCACTCTTTTCCATTTCTTTTGCTTCTGCCCAGCTAAAATGTTCATTGGCCGTTGTTTGCTTTCCCATAACACTGGTTGTAACAAAGTAAGTAGCTTCTACATTAAGGTCTTTTAAAACTGGATATGCATTGGTATAATTGCTTTTATAACCATCATCAAAGGTAATGATTATCGGCCGCTTAGGCAGCCCTTTGCTCCCTTCCTTATATGCCACATAATCTGCAAAATTAATAGGTGTGTAACCTGCCTCTAATAACGTTTTTATTTGACGCCTTAACTGGGATACTGAAACCTGTGCACTTTCATTCGTCACTTGTTGCGTTATGTCATGATACATTAATATAGGTATATAGTCCTTTTTATATTCAGGCTTCTGTCCTACCTTAAAATCCTTTGTCTTTCTATGTGATCTAGGAGGAAGTGTTTTATTTTGTATTACCTTTAATAAATATTGCTTTTTCCCCACATATTTATTATTTTTATCATATAAGACAAATCGTAGCGTATGATAGGTCGTCTCAAAATTTTCTACCTTAATCCTAAATTCAGCTGGATTGCTATATGAAATATCATACGGTACATCATCAATCTTGCATTCTACTCTGCCACCTTCAGCCATATACTCATAATAAATCTTAGTATCTTCTTTTATAATTAAAATATCTGAAATAAATAGCTTACTTTCACCTTTTAAAATAAATAATCCAGCATTAGTTGCAGCACTTATAATTACTGGATGAATACTTAAACATACTACCATCCCTAACAGGAAAAAAAATGAAAATACCTTTTGTTTATATTTTTTCATTGTGACACTCCTTCATATATTTTATTATATACATATGTCCTAAATACACTTATATCACACTATAGATTTCACATTTATAAATTTTTGTTATTCATGATTTTTAGTGTGTGAAATCATTGAGAGAAATCAATCTACTTAGATGTCTATTTCAAGGTTTTAGTTGGTTTCTCTATATAGATTTCACATTTATAAATTTTTGTTATTCATGATTTTTAGTGATGTGAAATCAGTGAGAGAAACCTATTTACCTAGATGTATATTTCAAGGTCTTAGTTAGTTTTTCTTTAACTCTTTATAATTGTATTTAAGATAACAATTTGCATTAAATTTTATAGCATAGGAGTTTTTTATGTCATACAAACGTTTAGGAGAAGATGCTTTTGATGATGAAAAATATCTGAAAGCACTTAATTATTTTCAAAAGGCTTACACACTCGGGGATCACAGCTGCGAGCTTCTACTTGATTTAGCCCTTACTTATGAAGCCTTAGGTAATGATGAAGGCGCCTTAGCTACCTTTCGTGAGCTGCTTGAAGTTGACCCTGAAGAATGCCGTGCTTATTATGGCATTGCAAGTATCTTAGATGAAGCTGGTAATCTAGAAGATGCCATTCCTTATTATGAAAAAGCTATTGCACTAAATCCCTTTTATGACCGTGCCTACTTCTTTTTAGCTAGCGGTTATGATGAATTAGGTCAAGTAGAAAAAGCTATTACTTACTATAAAGAACTTTTAAATTTAGTACCTGATGACTTCTGGGGACTTACTAATCTAGGTTCGATTTATGAAAATCAAGGCTTATATCATGAAGCCTATAAATTATTTCATAAAGCTTACGAAATAGATTATAATGATGCTACTGCTCTTTTTAATATGGGCGTTATATGTGGTAGATTAAATCGTTTCGAAGATGCCATACTATATTATAAGAAAGCACTCACACGAGATACTTCTTCACCTTATACTTTCTTAAACTTAGCCGTCGTATATAAAGACTTAGGCTTTTGTGAAACAGGTATACATTACCTGACTGAAGGGATTTCTCATCACCCTGAAACAGGTTTTCTTTATTATAATCGTGCTTGTTTTTGGGCTACTTTCTTAAATCAGGCATTTGAACAAAACGGTATATTGGATGAAGATTTACTTAAAAATGTACTTGTAGATTTTCAAAAATCCATTGCTTTAAATGAGGACTTTTTACCTTATGGGGAAAAAGATGATGACCTTAAGCTTGTCTTACCTTACCTTTATAAAAATTATTAAATATATTAATTTTATGTTTACTACTTCCAACATAAGATTATATAATAAGAACTGATTAATCGAATACAGATTATTGTTAGGAGACTTATTTATGAACGTAATTATTGTCGGTGCGGGAAAATTAGGCTACACACTAGCTATGCATCTTTCATCTGAGCATAATGATGTAACAGTTATTGACCCAAATCCTAAAGCAATTGAAAAAGTTGAAAACGCATTAGATGTAATGCCAATTAAAGGAAATGGCTTTAGCACTAGCACACTTCTTGAAGCAGGCTGCAAAACAGCTGATTTACTTATCGCTGTCACAGACCGTGATGAAATCAATATGCTATGCTGCTTAACAGGCAAGAAGCTAGGTGCAGCACGTACAATTGCACGTATCCGTGACCCTAAATATGCTAAAGAACTACTTTTAATCAAAGAAGATCTAGGCCTTGATATGGTTATTAATCCTGAAGAGGCTGCAGCTGATGAAATTGCACGTATTCTTACAGCGCTTCCAGGCGGTGCAATTAAAATCGAAAACTTTGCCAAAGGCCGCGTACGTATGATTGAACTTATCGTTAAAGAAAACATGCCGCTTGCGGGTATGTCTATTAAACATATTTCTGATAAGTTCCATACACCACTTTTAATCGGTGCTATTATTAGAAATGGCAATTTAATTATCCCTAATGGTGATGATGTACTAGAAGTTAATGATGCGATTTATGTCGTTGGTAAGACTGCCAGCATGCTTTCTTTCTGTAAAAACCTTGACACTACTTCATCTAAGGTACGCCATGTAATCTTAGTGGGCGGTGGAAAAATTGCTTATTATCTTGCCAAATTGCTTGGTCAAATGCACATTAAGGTAACAATCATCGAAAAAGATGAGCAAATCTGTCATTCACTGGCGGAAACTTTACCACAAGCACTCATTATTCATGGCGATGGTACAGATAGTTTACTTTTACAATCTGAGCACTTTGAAAGTACAGATGCCTTTGTTTCTTTAACTGGTCGTGATGAAGAAAACATTATTGCTACGCTCATTGCTAAACGTCATAATGTAGAACGTGTTATCACTAAAATTAGCAGAAATCACTGTGCTTCACTGATTTCTGAGTTAGGTATTGATACAGTCATTACCCCTCAAGATATCATGACAAATCATATTCTAAAATATGTACGTGGGCACGCTATTGAAACACTTCATCGCATGATGGGTACTGAAGGTGAAATGATTGAATTCATTGCTTCATCTACAGATTCTTTATTAGGTATTCCTTTAAGTAAACTTCATCTCATCCCAGATGTACTCATTACAACAATTGTACGTAAAAATGAAGTACTCATCCCAACAGGTAATGATTGCATCTTAGAAGATGACCGCGTACTTATTATCACCAAACAACATATTTCAAAACTGCAAGATATTGCAAGTACAACTACAGGAGGATTCACAAGTGAACTTAAAAATAGTCTTAAGAAGTTTGGGAATGCTATTGGTATGTGAGGCTATTGCCTTGCTGCCTGCAACCCTCGTCGCTTTATTTTATGGTGATGGTGACTTCTTATCATTTATTTACACCATTGGTTTACTCCTTCTTGTAGGCGTACCTCTTACATTTATTAAAACACGTAATATGACAATTTTCGCCAAAGACGGTTTTGCTATTGTTGCCTTAGGATGGCTCCTTATTTCCCTCTTTGGTGCCTTACCATTTTATTTTAGTGGGGCGATTCCTTCTTATATTGATTGTTTCTTCGAGGCAAGCTCTGGTTTTACAACAACCGGATCTACTATCTTAACTGCAATCGAAGGATTGCCTCGTGGTATTTTATTCTGGCGTAGTTTTACACACTGGGTAGGTGGTATGGGAATCTTGGTATTTGCCATTGCTATTTTACCATCTTTAGGGATAGGCTCTATGCAGATTTTAAAAGCGGAAAGCCCAGGTCCTATCGTTGGTAAACTTGTCCCTAAAATTGGACAGACTGCAAAGATTCTTTATAGTATTTATCTAGGTATTACTTTATTAGAAGTGATTCTACTTTGTCTTGCCGGTATGTCTGTGTATGATGCTTTTATTCATGCTTTAGGTACTGTTGGAACAGGTGGCTTCTCTAATATGAACGCTAGTGTTGGGCATTATGATAGCGCCCTCATTGACTGGATTATTACAATCTTTATGATTTTATCAGGAATTAACTTCTCACTTTATTATTTTGTACTTAAGGGCAACCTCAAAAGCTTTTGGAAAGATCAAGAGCTGCGACTTTACTTAACAGTGATGGGAAGTGGTATTCTCCTTGTAACCATTGATTTATTAGCGCGTAACTACTATGCAACTTTCGGTGAAGCACTCCGCTTCTCAGCCTTCCAAGCGGCATCTGTTATGACTACAACTGGTTATGCTACAGCAGATTTCAACACTTGGTCCATGTTTAGTAAAATTATTTTACTTTCACTCATGGTTATGGGGGGATGTGCTGGTTCTACAGGTGGTGGGATTAAAGTTTCTAGATTCTTAATCGGCTTTAAAACACTTAAATATACATTTAAGCGTATTCTTCATCCTAATGCTTGTTATATTACAAGAATCAATGATAAAAAAGTTGAAAGTGAAACAGTTTTAAATGTTTTAGCCTATTTCTTTATCTACATTATTGTTTATATTGTAGGGGTAATTATTATTTCCCTTAATGGCTTTGACTTCGGAACAACATTTACTTCTGTTTTAGCAACACTTAATAATATCGGACCAGGTATTAATATTGTTGGTCCCGCTGGTAACTTCTCTACCTTCTCTGACTTAAGTAAAATTACATTTTCATTACTTATGATCATTGGCCGTATTGAAATTTACCCTATTTTATTACTTCTCATTCCTGAACTTTGGAAGAAAAAGTAATATCAATAAAAAGCCTCAAAATAAAATGGTACGATTAAGTATGCCTTAATCGTACCATTTTATTTTTACTGATAACACACAACTGCTGTACCGGTTTCTACATTATTAAAGATTGTTTGCACTAAATCATATGGACAGTTGATGCAACCATGTGAACCATTATACTGATAAATATTTCCGCCAAAGCTACCGCGCCAAGTGGCATCATGTAAGCCTATATCTTCATTAAATGGCATCCAGTAAGCTACTGGACATGCATAGCCAGGGCCTCTTAAAATAGCGTTCTTCTGCATATAATCAATTTTATATACGCCAGGTGGTGTGGCATGTTTACCATCTGCCGTTCCTGATACAATACTTCCTTCTGTAATGTGCTTTCCATCACGATATAACCACAAATACTGAGAAGTTAAATTAATCTCTACATAAGTATTTCCAATATCATCTGCTAAATTATACGTTTTAGCTTCTTGGCTATAAATAGGTGTACGTGTAGTAGGTGTATAGCTTTGTAATGCCTTTACGAGTTCATGCGTTTCTCTTGTTTCATCAATAGCCCAGCCATAATCTCCGCCACTTATTTGTATTTCATTGCCTGATGATGTCTTAAAGGTCCTTGCTTTACCTGTTGTATTATATTTATCAGCTAATGCTTCAACATACCCTTCTACCTGGCTTCTATCTAATGAACCTTTCATATTTTCATCTACTACAAGCCACTCTTTAACCTGCTCCGCTGTAAGCTTCTCTGTATTATTACCGATTTGATATGTAATCTCAGACTTAAGATAATTATTAAATAATGTCTTGAGATCAACAATCTCTTTTGAATCTGCTTGATATTGTGCGCCTTTATAACACTTATCTGCTTCTAGGTCTATTTCTTTTTTACCACTTGCAATAGCTTCTGTGAGTTTTTGCCAAAGCCTATCTTGATCTACAAGATTACCTGAAGCGCCCTCTTTAATGACAAAACTACCTTCTTCATAAATAACCCTTGCATTCTCTGGCTGTTTATTATGCTTACTGTCTAAACATTTTAATGCCTTCATAACTGTTTTTAGCTTAGCTTCATCATATGTATAAGCTTTTTCTAGGCTATATTTTTTATCACTACCTAATTGAAATAACCAAGCAAATCCATTTTGCTTATGTTTCACTTCTTCAATCTGATCTCTTGCTTCTAACTTCAGTCCAATATCTGTGCCCTTAATTTCTTCACTTTCATTGTCTCTTTCCTTTAGTGTCAGAATATACGCTTCTTTCTCTCTTTCTAATATTTTTTCTACTTTTGTAACACTTCTTCCCCCAACTTGTACGTCATCAATGGCTGTTCCCCAATAAAAATGTCTTATAAAATAAATTGATAGAAATAAGTATATAAGCAGTAACGTGGCAAGTACAGTTAAAACAATAATCCAGACTTTCTTCTTAAGGCTCATGGGTTGTTTGCTTTCTTCTTGTTCCTCTTCCATTTAAAAGACTCCTTATGTTTTACTTACTTTTGTTTTATTCCATACATTATATGTCCTTTTTTTTAGCTTATGAGTCTTTCTCCCTTAGGAAAACTTACAAAAAAATTAGGTTACAAAATCAAAATTTTGTAACCTAATTTTTTATTTTTCGTCCTGTACATATTCTGCTACATTTACTGCGTGGTCAGATACCCTTTCTAGATTACTAATAATATCCATAAAGATGACACCACATTCTATGCAACATTCATTACGAGATAACCTTAAAATATAGCGTTCCCTAATATTATCTTCTAGATCATCTACCTTTTCCTCATGGCTAAATGTTCCTACCACAAAGTCTAGGTTACTGCTTCGCCTTGCCTCTAAGGCATCTTCTAACGCCCCTATAACATGCTGATTCATTTCTCGTAGTTCTCTTGCAGCATCTTCTGAAAAACTAAGATTATCGCGAATCATACTTTCTGCTAGTTCTACTATATTTTCTGCATGATCTCCTACACGTTCTAAATCATTAATGGTATACATGAGATTTTTAACAACCTTATGCTGATGATCCGTTAAACTTAAATTATTAATTTTTACAAGATACTCTGTTAAACGTTTTTCATATTTATTAATAGTCTGTTCTAGTTGAAAGACCTTTTGAATCTCCTCTTCATTATGTGAAATAGTTGTTTCTACTGCTAGCTTCACATTTTCCGTCACAAGCCTTCCCATATGTAATACTTCATCTGCTGTTGCTTCAATGGCAAATGAAGGTGTTCTCATAATACGATCATCTAAGTGCCATTCCATGGCATTACGTGCTTCTATATTCTGCTGCGTCTGCTCTGTATCTTTAACTATCATCCCCGATACTTTGACTAAAAAGTTAGCTAATGGAAACATAATTACCGTATTAATTAGATTAAATGCTGTATGGAAAATAGAAATCTGTACGCTATTAATAGTGGCATGTGCTAAGCTTTTATTTAGGACAAACATCATTACTGCAATCGTCCCAAAAATCAATACGCCAAAGCAGTTAAATAATAAGTTAATTGCAGCGGCACGCTTAGCATTTTTAGATGCACCGATGCTAGACAAAATAGCAGTATAACATGAACCAATATTTGAACCTAAACAAATATAAACTGCAGCATTTGTCGTTACAACGCCATTCATTGCAAGTGTCTGAAGCACCCCAATAGAAGCTGAGGAACTCTGCATAATCGTTGTAATCAGTGCCCCTATAAAGATACCCAATAAAGGATTTCCGCCTAATAGCGTAAAGGCTTGTGCAAAAATAGGTGCATCTGTATAAGGCTTTATTGCACCTGACATCCAGCTTAGTCCTACAAATAAAAGACCTAAGGCAACAAAAATCTCCCCAATGTTTTGCTTCCTCTCCTTCTTTGCAAACATTACAAAAAAGGCTCCAAATCCAATCATAAGTGGTGCATAAAATTCAGGTTTAAGTGCTGTAAATAAATCGCCTAACTGACCTGCCGATACAATCCAGGCCGTAATAGTTGTTCCTATATTGGCGCCCATAATAACACCGACGGCTTGGGTTAATGTCATAATACTCGCATTTACAAAGCCAATAACCATAACTGTAGTTGCACCCGAACTTTGAATAATAGCAGTAATCAGTGCCCCTACCATAATGGCCGTAAACCTATTGTTTGTAAGCACCCCCATCAGGTGCTTCATCTTTTCCCCGGCAGTTTTTTGAAGGCCATTTGCCATCATTTTCATCCCATAGAGGAACATTCCTAGTCCCCCAGTAAACTGAAATAGCATCGAAAAATCTTCAAAAGTCATATGCGTTCTCCTTATGTTTAAAAAAACATTTGTTTTATGTACTCCCCTGACTTTCTTTCATTATGTCTCTTGATGTAATACGCCTCTTATTTCATTATATACATTTCACTTTTTAGGTTCAATTTATTTTTTGAAAATTTTAATATATTTTTAATATTTTTATAACACAGGGCGATTAATAAAAAAAACTGCTAATCAAAATTTTCATTAGCAGTTTTTTTATTTATTCCTGATTTCTATCTTTTTCTTTGATAATCCCCTTACTTCCTAGATAAGTTGCTAAGAAATAACTTCCGTAAATAAGGATAATGAAAATTGCTGTAAAGAATATATTCTTCGCAATATTCATGTTGCCAAAAAGCGTAATAAGTTTATTCACTTCACTTAACCCCACTACACTATGAATCATAGCGACTACTAACGGAAACATGAAGTACATGGCAATCTGTAAGAATACTGATAAATTAATCATTCTTTCATCCACCCCTATTTTTCGAAGTATACTATAACGCATTTTATTATCTGAAGCCTGTGAAAGCTGACCTATGGCAAGAATAGCTGCTGAAGTAATAGAAAAGATAATGCCTAAATATAAACCAACAAATACTGCAATAGCTGTAATACCTACACTAGAAGCTTCCATCTGTAATTTTGAAAAAGTATACTCATAAGGTGTATGTTCATGGTCTTTATAATAGGTATCAAGTACTGACATAAACTGACTTTCTGCCTGTTCTGTAGTCTGATTTTCTATGCGATAATTACTGCATAAGAAATTAGCATACTGTTTAAAGTTTTCATTAAATACACTATCATCTATAATCACTGTTCCTAGTTCTGAATCTGTATTTGTATTGCTAAGGGGCATATCAATACATTTATCATACTTAGGTACTAACGCACCACTGCTATAATCTAACGTATTGCCCTTAGCAAGTGCCTGATCAATATACTGTACCATAGTCGGGAAATTCGCAACCACCATATACTCATTTGGCTGAAGGTCTACTTGCTCCGTCTCATTTCCATACAATGCCATTAACTGATTATACTCAGATTCTAACATGGTTGGTAAATAATCATCTGCAAAGTTCACAGCACTTCCATATTGTGCCTTTATTTCATTGATGTTTTCTTTTCCTATTAAATATGTTAGTGTTGTTGTATCTTTTTCTACATTATATAAGTCATAATTTATATAACTGCTAAAATACTTTTCATAAGGAAAGCCGTCTTGCTCTAAGCCCTGTAAAATACTATGCTTTTCATCCTGAGGCATAAGTGGTTTATCATAATATACAAATGAAATATCTGTTAGATTATTGCTTGTCAAATCACGGTTAAATACACTTACCATAGATAAAGCTGCCGACATAATACCTATCGTTAAAAGTAACATTAATGAAATCATAGTGAGTGAAACCGTCGTACTATTAATACGGCTATTAAACTGTCTTAGGACAAACATATTTAAATTCTTTAAATACAGCTTCTTATTCATTTGTACCACACGTAGCAAGAATCCTGCTAAAGAAGCAAATAACAGATAAGTTCCTACCGCTCCGCAAACTAACATGGTTATAAAACTTCTATAACCATCAGCCATCAGCAGTGCATCGCCTACCTTCAATAAATAATAAGCATAACCAATAAGTCCTAACGAAAGTATAAATAAAATCATGGTGACATAAGGATTTCTTACTTTCAATGTTTCGTTTTTCTTACCTGCTGTCAAAAGGTCTACTAATTTATAACGTGATACTGTAACTATATTAAATAGCATTGCTAAAAGATAAATCAGTGTAAAATAAAGCCCTGTCTTATAACATGCATTCTTTGAAAATACAAAGGTATAATGACTTAAGTCCGCCTCAAATATATGGGCAATGATTACTGAAACACCCTGTGAAGCAAAAATCCCAATCATTAAACCTATCCCTAAAGATAAGACACCTACAATCAATGTCTCAAAAAATAAAATTTGTGCAATCTTCCATTTGCCCATTCCTAACGTTTGATATAAACCAAACTCTTTTTTACGACGACGAATTAAGAAGTTATTGGCATAGACAATTAGGTATGCTAAAATGAGCGATACAAAAACTGAAATAGGTCCCATCATATTGACAAGGTTCTGTACCATTGTATTCTTAGACTCAGATAATTTAAGCATAGCACCTTGTGCCTCTATGGAATTAAAGGTATAAAATACACAAACCCCAAAAATAAGCGTCATAAAGTAAATTGCATAGTCCTTAAAGCTTTTTTTCATATTATTTAGCGAAAGCTTAAAGTACATCTCCATCACCCCCTAATAAGGAAAGCACACTCATAATCTTATTGAAGAATTCTTTACGTGTGTCGCTTCCCTTAATAAGTTCATTGAAAATGCATCCGTCTTTAATTACTATAATGCGGTCACAATAACTTGCTGAAAAGGCATCATGCGTAACCATTAAAATAGTGGTATCTAATGCTTTATTTAAGTTTCCCATACTTTCAAGCAGCATTCTTGAAGACTTGGAATCTAGCGCGCCTGTTGGTTCATCTGCGAGTACCATCTTTGGCTTTGTAATAAGGGCACGGGCACACGCTACCCTTTGCTTTTGTCCTCCCGACATTTCATAAGGATACTTATGCAAAACTTCAGTAATATTTAAGGCTGCAGCTATTTCCTTCACCTTTACATCAATCTCCTGATGATGCATTTTTTGAATAGTTAAAGCTAAAGCTATATTCTCATAAGCTGTCAATGTATCTAATAAGTTAAAATCTTGAAAAATGAAACCCAGTTCATCTCTTCTAAACTTATTTAGTTTATTCCCCTTTAATCTTGTAATATCTATACCGCCTATTTTTATTTGGCCGCTTGTGACTCTATCAATCGTAGAAATACAATTTAAAAGTGTTGTCTTTCCACTTCCTGATGCACCCATTATCCCAATAAATTCTCCCTGCTCTACGTTAAATGATATATGATCAATGGCCTTGGTAAGGTTATTTTTGTTGCCGTAGTATTTTTCTATTTCAATAACTTCTAATACTGTTTCCATCTTGATTGCTCCTCTTCTCTTCTATTTATGTTTAAGAGTATACACGTACTTTCCCTTACCAACCATGACTTCTTATTAAGCTTATCTTACAAATCTGTAAGATTTATCACTTGCTCATAACGTATGAGTCTGTAGGGAATATACAAATCACTGTCGTCTCTTCACCTAAAACTGACGTTATACTTAAACCATGATGCATCTTTTCCATCAGCTTCTTACAAATGTACAGTCCCATTCCTGTAGATGCTTCCGTCCTTCTTCCATTCGTTCCTACAAACCCCTTTTGAAATACTTTTTTTATTTCCTCTGGCTTAATCCCTATGCCATTATCTTTTATAAAGAGCTGCAATTTTGCATGTCCTTCCTTAGCATAAATCTCTAGTGTAGCCCCCTCTTCCTTGCCATACTTGACACTGTTTGTAATAATCTGATTTAAAATAAATCCCATCCATTTGGCATCCGTGTGTACCTTATAGTCTAAATCATGTAAATCTAATTTAATCTTATTTCCTATTAATACTTTCTTATTTTCAATAATTGCCTTATGCACAATATCTTTTAATAAATACTCCGTAATTTTATAGTCTTGCTCTACCGTATCAATCTTGGAATAATATAATACCTGTTCAATAAAACCCTCAATTTTCTCTAATTCTTCCTCAATACTTTTGGTTACCTGCCCTGGATTATTCTCACCAATAAGTCTTGCTGTTGCTACAGGTGTCTTTACTTCATGTACCCACATTGCAATATACTCTTTGTACTGTCTGATATTTTGTTTATACATATTAATTTCATCACACATATTATGATTAACTTCTACTGCCGTATCAAAGAAAATCTGCCCCTCTAAAAAACTAGGGCGATTTATAATTTCTGTAAACAAATACTTTTTATCTAAATCTCTTACCCCTATGGCTAAATGCCTGTAAAAACTTACCTTCTGTAAATACTCTGTGCCAAGAGGCACAAGGGTGCTTCCTAAGATTATAAGAGCTGCCACTAGCTTTAAAAAGACATTGACATTAAAAATATATAAATAGCTTTCTAAAATGCAAAGCCCTATCCCCATACAAAAAAGATACGTTTTTTTATCCTTTAAATACGCTAAAAATTTCATTTAATGATATACCCCTGTCCTCTTTTTGTTTCAATGATATTTTCAAGACCTGCCTCTTTTAATTTATTGCGTAGGCGGTTAATATTAACCGTTAGAGAATTATCATCTATAAAAAGTTCACTATCCCATAGACCATTCATAATCTCATCTCTTGAAACAATACTGCCTCTTCTTTCTACTAATAAATACAGTATCTTAAACTCATTACGTGTCAGTTCTATCTCCTCATCACCATAAATAAAGCTGCTTCTAGAAGCATCAATTATAAACTGACCTGCATCGATACGTGTGCCACTACTTCGCTCTAGCCTTTTAAATATATTATTCATACGTGCTAATAGGATTTGTGTATTAAAAGGCTTCGTTACAAAGTCATCTGCCCCATAATTCATGCTACTTAGTTCATCAATCTCTGTATTGCGACTTGTAATAATAATAATTGGGACTTCACTTACCTTTCGTATTTCACGACACAAATATAAGCCATCTACACCTGGTAAATTAATATCTAATAAAATCAAATCAGCTTGCTTTTTTAAAATCTGCATTTTGACATCTTCAAATCGTTCGATACACGCCACTTCAAATTGATTATTTCTAAAAAAAGTGGCTATTTCATTTCTTAATTTTTCATTATCCTCTACAATTAATAGCTTTTTCATCTTTGCCTCATCCCTTAATAAATATTAGAATTATGCATATATTATACACCACTTTTTCCTCTTTTTAGTCAGCTTATATTATTTAGCTCAGTAAAACCTTAAAAAGAGCCCTTGTACACTAATATGTACAAGAGCTCCCTAATGAGCTTTATTATTTTAAATAAGTACCATCTTCACCTAATTTGCCTTGGATGCTGCTGCTATTTGTATTTAATACATAAACACGCATATTACCTTTTCCAGTACTAGGTGCAACAAGAGTATTATTACTTACAGTTACTTTTTCTCCTGTGATTACTTCTGTATAAGTACCATTTGGAATATTTCTAAAGGTTGCACCATTTGTAATCGTTACCAATGCAAATGAATACACACCATTCTCATCATAACAACGTTTAAATGCCATATTGCCATCAATATCAGCAGTTGAATACTGACCTTTTTGAAGGGCTGGTATATTTCTTCTAATAATATTAAGACGTCTAATATGTTGTGCAAGTGGATATTCCAATGTATCTTTCATTGTACCTGTTGCATTCGTATATTCACCAAAGTCTGTAACATTTACTGTTCCTTCAATTTTATCGCCAAAGTAAGCGCGACCTGTGGTGCTAAGTGGTGCATTAGGGCCTACATCAATAGGTGCACCTTTCATAAACTCAATTTCACTACCATAGTAGATAGTAGGAATACCTCTAAATGTAAACATAAGATTTAAGTTTTCTGCCCATGTATCTTGTGAACCAGCAAAACGTTGATTTTCTGGTGCCCCATCTGGTGCATAGTCATGAGAATCTACATACGTTACATTAAATGTTGCATCATTGTAATATTTATCATTATTTACGGCTACTGAGAAAGCATCACTTGCATTATTGAAATTCCAGTGCATTGGGAAGTCAATAACATCCATCCCACTTCTCTGACTCCAATCTGGTGTATGATAGCTATTGCCATATAATAAATAGTTATCGCTTGTTGGCTGTAAATCTACACTCATATTATCTGACCAAAATGCTGCTGTAGAATTCATGCGTTCACTTAATGTGCTCCAAGGATAACTCTTATTATCAATCCATGTATAGAATGGCGTAGAGACATTAGGAATCCCATTGTTCCAAACTTGACGATATCTAGAGGCGATTTCACCAAACATAAAGAAATCATCATTTCCAGCTTCTTCGGCAGCTGCATAAAGCTGAGGGATAAAGTTGTTATTAAGTGTTAATCTAGAAATATGCTTTACTGTATCTACACGGAAAGCATCTACACCCATCTTTAAATAATTTGAATAACAATCTACTAAGTAGTTACTTACATTTAAATTCTCTGTATTTAGATCAACACAATCCCCTGCAATTTGTCCTGTTTGCACAGAATACTCTTCCCATCCTAATGATTTTTCATGGTGATAAATTTGTGCCACATCACTCGTATCTTCTTTCATTGCTGCAAGTCGTGCCTGATATTGCTCGGCTGGTGTTAATTCATCATAATCATCTGGAAGTTTCCCATCTGATATATTTACCATACACTCTGCAGTACTCAAATCTCCTTGTTTTTCAAAAAGTGGTAATAAGTTAGCTTCACCGAAGTTACCTGTATGATTAAAGACTACATCTTGAATAATCTTTAATCCTTTTTCATGACAAGCATCAATTAAATCTTGATATGTGACGTCA
The DNA here is from genome assembly GCF_982396655.1 of Cellulosilyticum sp. Classification (NCBI taxonomy): domain Bacteria; kingdom Bacillati; phylum Bacillota; class Clostridia; order Lachnospirales; family Cellulosilyticaceae; genus Cellulosilyticum; species Cellulosilyticum sp. The sequence goes on from NZ_CEVXFV010000031.1 coordinate 17,020, forward strand.
TCTGATTCATATCGGCTATCTACTTTGCTATGATCAATTGCATGATAACCATGGTAGTCATAGCCGCTTGCATTTTCTACAACGGGTGTAATCCAAATTGCACTGAATCCTAATGCTTTAATATAGTCTAATTTTTCAATAAGACCTTTGAAATCTCCACGCCATGCTGGATCTGAATCTGGATTGCCAGCTTTCTCATCATCCCAGCAATGTACGTTATTACTTGGATCTCCATCATAAAATCTAGATGTCATTACAAAATAAATCGTTTCTTCTCTAAAATCATCTGCATAATTGTCAATTTTATCTGGTGTGACATAAATAGGTTGATCTGGAACAGGAATAATTATATCTCCTGGTTCTTCATCATACCATTTACCATTTTTATACCACCATTCACCTGCACTGCGATTTAAGCCTGCTGTTTGATTACTACCTTTTTGACTAAAAATTAATTTACTAGATGTCGCATCTAAAGTATAGCGATACCAGTTTTCCTTTTCAAAATTCATTGCCACACCTGGCCAGCTTACAGCTTCTAACTCAGTATCTGTTGCCCAATAGTAAATATAAGCATCTGCTGCTGTCGTATAATAATGCACTGTAATGCTATCCTCTGGTGTAGGGCTTGGTTCTGGACTTGGGCTTGGCTCTGGACTTGGTTCTGGACTTGGTTCTGGACTTGGGCTTGGCTCTGGACTTGGTTCTGGACTTGGGCTTGGTTCTGGCTCATCTGGATTTTCAGTGTACCATGTATTATCAGCAAACCAATATTCTCCTGCCTCACACGTTAAATCTGCAGTTTGATTACTTCCCTTATTACTGAAAATAAGGTTTGTTTCATAGCCATTTAATGTATAGGTGTACCAGTCATTTCCCTCACTTGTCATAGCTACGCCAGGCCAACTTATACTACTTGTCTCTGGAAGTGTATTCCAATAGTAAACATATGCTTCACCCTGGCTTGTTTTAAAATGTACTGTTATTTCGGTATCGGTGCCAACTTCAGGATTAAAAGAAGTAAAAGTTCCATTCTTATACCACCACTCTCCTGCTGTAAGTGATAAATCTTCTTTTTGAGCGCCTTGACCATTATTGAAAATCAAGTTAGCATTACTTGTCTGTAATGTATAAGTGTACCAGTCATCTCCCTCTTCAGTCATATCTACCCCTGGCCAGGTAACGTTTCCAATTTCAGGACTAGTTTGCCAATAGTAAATCTTCGAAGCACCCCAACTGCTCTTAAAATGTACTGTAATTGTATCGTTTGTTGCCGCAAAGGTTGGTAAGTTTCCTAACAACATAGAAATTATCATACAGCAGCTTAAAATGTATGATAGCCATTTTTTCTTATAACGATGATACATAGTTTCATCCCTTCCCCTTATCTCCTTATTCTTGAACATGCGCGCTTGTTATTTATTATCATATAACTATATCCATAATTTTTTCAATATATTTTGTTAATATTTTTATTTTTCATAAAATATACACTATTAATTTCATGAAAAATGTACATTATATCAAAATCATATATTGAATATTATATGCTTAATATATAATTTTTCATTTTACACCTTCCATTTCGTTTAAGTTCCTTACATGGGCGGTAAAAATCTTAGAAACCCTAAAATAAAAACACTGTTACATGCCTAGGAATACTTCTAGCATGTAACAGTGTTTTTATTTATGAATATAATTTAATACGACATCAAGTATTTTTTCAAAATCATCTAATGGAATAATAGGTATATCGCCTACCTGCATTGGCACATCAGTAGCTATTGCTAGCAAGGTACTTGGGTCACATACAATTTGATTACTAATCGCCCTTCGTACAACCTCTATTTTAGGAAAGCTTGAATACTTCATACCTTCTAAAATTACAATATCCATCTCGTCTTGTAACGCAATCATTTCATGGATGTTGGGAAGCTGTAAATCTTTTATCATCATTAACTTTGTTTTTGAATATACAATGACATTTTGGGCACCTGCTGCCTTATGCTTATAGCTATCAGTCCCTTCGTGATCAGCTTTAAACTCATGGCCATCATGCTTAATTACCCCTACCTTATAGCCTTTTTCCGTTAGCGCAGTGACTAATTTACTGACTAACGTTGTCTTTCCGGAGTTCTTAATCCCACTTACAGCAAAAACCTTGGACATCTTTTAAACCTCTTCTCTTATATAATGACCGCTTTTGCCGCCTTCTTTTTCCATAAGCCTTACATCCGTAATAACCATACCTTTATCAATCGCTTTGCACATATCATAAATTGTTAAAAGGGTTACATTAACACCTGTTAATGCTTCCATCTCTACACCAGTCTGTCCATTTACCTTCACCGTACAGCTTGCTTCAATTGTTAATGAAGGCGCATCTAATTCAAATTCAACGTTACATTTAGTAATTAACAATGGATGACACATTGGAATAAGCTCTGAAGTCTTCTTCGCTGCCATAATGCCAGCTACACGTGCGACACCTAATACATCACCTTTTTTACTTGTCCCATTTACAACCGCTTCAAAAACAGCCTCATTCACCTTAATCTTCCCTTTAGCTGTAGCAATACGTGTTGTAATCCCCTTTTCTGAAACGTCTACCATAACTGCATTACCTTGATGATCAAAGTGTGTAAGTTTATTTTCCATCTATTTAAACCCTCTATTCCTTTTATATTTCTTTTAAATATAGATTTCACATTTATAAAGTTTAGTTATTCATGATTTTTAGTCATGTGAAATCATTGAGAGAAACCTCTTTACCTACATGTATATTTCAAGGTTTTAGTTTGTTTCTCTATATAATACACTAGTATTTTACATGGCTTTGTCATTATTTTACAAGGTATTTCTAGCATTTCTTTATAAAAACAAGAAGGAACTGCAAAATCTGAAACGATCTCACAATTCCTCTTATCTTACAATACCTTTAAAGCTGCCTCATAATCAGGCTCTGCTGAAACTTCTGGGCAATATTCTACATAAATTACTTCATCTTTTTCATCAACTACAAAAACTGCTCTTGTTAGTAAGCCTAACTCTTCAATATAAGTCCCAAAGTTTTGTCCAAAATTTCTATCCTTATAATCAGATAAAGTCTGTACATTTTGAACTCCACTACTACCACACCATCTTTGTTGCGCAAAAGGCAAATCCATTGAAATAACATATACCTTCGCCTCTTTATATTTAGTGGCTTCTTCATTAAATCGCCTTACCTCTACATCACAAACAGGTGTATCTAAAGAAGGGACGCTTATAAATACTCTTTTTCCCTTAAAGGAACTAGAATCTACTGTTTCTAAGGCATTATTGACAGCCTTAAAATCAGGTACTCTTTCGCCAACTTCTACATGATGGCCTTGAAGTGTTACTTCATTGCCTTTAAAACATACTTTCATTTTGGTCACCTCACTTGTTTTAGTGTTGGTCTGACCTTGTATTTATATAAGTGGTAAATTTAACTAACTTAATTTGATAAGTGATTGTTCCACTAATGCTGTTAACTCCTCTGGTGTATAATTCTGAGGTAAAATAGGTTCCCCATACACAACTTCTACTTCATAGCGACGCATTTTATGCCAGTTAAATAGGTTCGGCATCTTTTGCCCTCTTGGAAATATCTCATGTGCCCCCTTAATGTAAGCTGGGATAATGGGTACCTTCGCTGCAGTTGCAATCGTTGCTGCGCCTAACTTTAACTTACCAAGTTTCCCATCATGACTCCTTGTTCCTTCTGGATAAATCAAGAGTCCCCACTTCTCATCTAATTGTTTTTTACAGCATTTTAAAACTTCACTGCTCATCCTACCACGTTCTACTGGAATAATGCCGCATATATCTGTAAGTAGCTTACTTGTAAAGGAATCATTAACAAGCTCTGCTTTTCCCATACAGGATAGTTTCAAAAATTGTTTCTTCTTAAATTTAGAAGCTAACCATAAAAAGTCAAAATTGGACACATGGTTGGCACAAATAATATACCCCGTATTTTCTGGAATATGATGCGTATTATGCACTTTAATATCATATAAAAAATGTGCTAATAGTGCATGAGCCTTAAATATATTATAATGCAGACTCTGCTTACGCTTAATGCAAATCTGTGATATTGTTTTAGCTTCACATTGTGGCTTCTTAATAAATGTTACAATTTCCCCTACAGTAGGATCTTGGGCAAAAATAGTTTCCACCTTTACGTTATATGCTTCATCTAATTGCGCCGCAAGCTCAATTGCTGCCAAAGAATCTATACCTAACTGTGAAAAAATCTTAGATTCCATAGTGATCAGCTCTTTTTGAAGCCCACTTATACTCACAATACTGCTTATCACCTTTTCCTCAAGGCTTTCCTCTTCATTCTTAAGCTTTTCTTTTGACGCTTCAACAAGATCACTATTTTCTATTTCTGCTTGCTGTAATGCCTGCATTTTTAATAGATAGCGTTTAGGCTTTTGAAGAGAAGTCTTTGGTACTTCTTCGATAAAATGAACTTTAGCCACCTTCATATAAAGAGAGAGCTGGCTTCCTCTTTCTTTAATACAACTGATAATCTCTTCTTCCTTTGCCGTCTCTTCTTTTACAACAAATACATGAACTTCATCATAGCCCTTGTTTTCCACTGGCACGCCACAGGCTACTAACTCTTTGATACCTTGTACAGCACTATATTTATTCTCAATATCTGTTGGTGTCACTTTCTTACCAGTAGCTAAAACGATGTTTTCTTTGCTACGTCCAGTAATACAAAGATTTCCCTTTTCATCTAGCTTACCTAAATCACCTGTTTTAAACCATCCCTCTTCAAAGGCTTCCTGTGTTGCTTTTTCATCTTTGAAATATCCCTTCATCAAATATGGGGATTTTATATAAATTTCACCTTCCCCATTTTCATCTTGATGCATAATATTCATCTCAATATCTGGGTAAGGTGTCCCACAACTATTCGTTGTAATATTTTTTCCTCTGTTTCCTATAATAGGAATATTGGTTTCAGTAAGACCATATGTAATAAGCAAATTAAATCCTGTCCCATAATAGAACGCTGCTGCCTTAGAATCAATAGGGGCACCTGCTGACGTCATAATCTTAAGTTCTCCACCAAATCCCTTATGAATACTCTTAAATATTACTTTGCCTAAATTAATACCCGTTTTCTCCCTCATCTTATAGCAAAGTGGAAAACACTTATTATAAACTGTTTTAGTTAGTTTTCCCCCTTGTATCTTTTTCATAATCTGCTTTTCAAAGAGCTCAAATACCTTTGGCACGCTTGGAAATACAGTTGGCCTACATATTTTAAAAGCATTTACTAGACTCTGACCATTAATAGATTCTACATAATATAAGCTTGCGCCTAACATCATTGACCCTAATAGGCATGTTACCACACCATAAATATGGCTATTTGGTAAAATAGAAAGAATACGCTCCTCACTTGTTAACCCATTTGCCTTGGCTGTCATATCAATCGTTCTAATCATTGCCTCATGGGTATGCATAATCCCTGAAGCTGACTTTGTTGTTCCCGATGAATAAATAATAATTGCTACTTCTTCATCGCCATCTTCAGTAAGCTGTAAGGGGCTATTAATATTTGCCGCATTAATAACCTTACCGCACGCTAACATATCAAAGACGGGTACCTCTAATGTCCTTAACTGTGGCATCTCTTTTAATAAATGTGTCGATGTTACTACACCTCTACAATCCGACTGATGTATCAATTTTAGAATTTCACTTTCAGCCAAGCTCGCATCCACAAGTACAGCTGTGCTCCCTAATTGCATTACTGCTAAAAAAGCCATCTGCCACTGGGGTGAATTCTCTCCCACTATAACAATACGGTCCTTAGGTAAAATCCCCTGTAAAGCCATCTGTTTTGTAAAATCTTCAGCTGCTCTAAAGAGTTTTTCATAAGTATAACTTATAACTTCACCGTTATCTTTAATCATTGCTACTGCTAAATGTTGCTTATTATGCTGATTAACTTGCTGTATCGCCTCATATATTCCCATACTGCCCTCCTAAACTCAACATTTTTATGTAACCTACTATATTTTCATTATACGTGAGTAAGTCTTTAATAACAACTTTTAAAAAAGCAGATTATAAGTAAATTTTTTCCTACTTATAATCTGCTTTGAATCTGCTTTTATATGACTATCTTATTGCGCTGAAGTCATAATCTGCTCAATATAATCTCTATTTTTTTCAAGAATAGATGATTTCATAACAAGCACATAAACATTTTTAATTTCTCTTATCCAATCATGAATAACGTCTTCTGTTTCCTTATACTTTTCAAGTTTTTCTGCAATGCTTTGAGCATACGCTTCAATCTTTTCATCACCTTCAGCTCTTCTTGCATCAATAAACGCTTGTAACTCTCCCTTAAGTTCTTCTAGATTTTCATGTAATCCCATATATTCTGGAAGTCTAATTTCTTCTTTTTTATGATTGATTGTATATTCATCACTCCAAAGTTCTAGTTGGCTAATAAGTTCATCTAATTTTCTAATATCGCCTTCAAATAATTCATATGGTTCTTCTTGATACATAGTCTTCTCCTTAACATAAATGTTCTTATTAAATTATACATGCTCCTGGGGATTTTACAAAGGGGTTTTATTCTTTATAACGCTAAAAGGACTGTTATTGACAACACAATATTGTCAATAACAGTCCCAATATCATTATTTCTTATAAATTATCTTATAATAAATTTTTAATAAGCTCTGCTGAAGATTTCGCTGATAAGTATGCAAGTGGTACATCAAATACTGTTTTAGCCCCCAGGCTACCTTCTCTATTCATTCTTACAACTGCACGCGCATAAGCAACAAGTACTTGTGCTGTAAATTCTGGATTGCTATCTAGTTTAAGAGAGAACTCAATAATTTGTTTATGTTCTTCATTTGCACCTGTTACACCACTTCTAAATACAAATCCACCATGTGGCATTTTGTTGTGGTTTGCTTTAAGTTCTTCTTCTGTAATAAAGTGAACTGTTGTATTGTAATCAGAGAAGTAGTTTGGCATATTTTTGATATCATTTTCAATTTGTGCTTTATCTGCTCCTTCTTCTGCCACAACGAAACATTCTCTTGTATGTTTTTCTCTTGTAGAAAGTGTTGGATTTTCACCTGCTCTAACTTTATTAATTGCATCTTCTACTGGAATAGTATATTGGATACCATTTTTTACACCATTTACACGTCTGATAGCATCTGAATGTCCTTGACTTACACCTTTACCCCAGAATGTATAATCTTCACCCATTGGTAAAAATGCACCTGACATCATACGCATCATAGAGAATAACCCTGGATCCCAACCTACTGAAATAACACTTGTTTTACCAGCTTCTTTAGCTGCTGCATTGACAGCTTCATAATACTCTGGAATTCTTGCATGTGTATCAAAACTATCAATTGTATTAAATAATTTTGCCATTTCTGGTCCTTGTACTGGTAAATCAGTTGCTGAACCACCGCAAAGAATTACAACATCAATCTTATCTGTATACGCTTTAATTTCATCCATTGAGACCACCTTTGCTGATGGTGTTTGAATATTTACTGATTCTGGTGCACGTCTTGTAAATACAGCTACAAGTTCCATATCTGGATTTTGTCTAAGTGCAGTTTCTACGCCTCTACCTACATTTCCATAGCCTACAATTCCTACTCTTACTTTATTACTCATATAGATTGCCTCCTGTATATATTCATTTGATTAATTTCCTATTTTACTAACATACTAAGTCTACCCCACTTAGTAGTTCTTATCGGTACTACTAAATTATTATTGTTTTTTGTAGTTTTGTCAAGTTATTTTTATATTTAAGTAAAATTTTAAACTTTTTAATAGTTTTTCAAATAATATTTAATACTTTAATCACCAAAAAAGGTGTATCCGCTCAAAATTTGAGTGATACACCTTTAAATATATTATATGTATAATTTCTTAGAAATCTTCCGCAATTGCTTGTAATAACTCTTTTTTTAAGCTAGCTGCATCTTTATTATCTGCATAATACATCGTATAGCTTCTCCAAATACCTTCATATACAATATGACCTTGAATTTGATTATAGCCATCAATTGTTATATTCATGTAAGCCACATCCATATCGCCTGCTTTTTCCATGCTTTTGCTTTTAACTTCAATTTTTTCATCACTTTTAACTGTTTCTAACCATGTATCAAGTGGCACCCCATCATCATAGTCATCTATAATATATAACTCCGCATTAAGCTTTGTATTAACATAGTAAGGTTCTTCTTCTGACCCCATAAATGCCCAGCTACTTTCAGCCTGTGCACCTTCTAGTACCACGATTCCATCTTGATAGCCTACTGATGCCCCTAACATCTCACCAACTTGACGAAGTGGTACATATGTTGTGTTATTGTAAGTAATGACTTCCTTTGTAACACTTGTCCCATTTACCTGCATCGGCTGATTTTTAAGCTCTGCACTAATTTTTACCCCTGTTGCTGCACCTACTGAAAAACATAATCCTAAAGCTACTACTGCTGTTAAAATAAACTTTTGTTTTTTCATGTTTTTACTTCTCCTCGTATAATAATCTAGCCTCTTAATTTTATAGGCACTTTGAATTTATGTCAATATTTTTAATATTATTCACTTAATCCAAAACTTCGGCGCATAAATGTCCTAATCTCTTGCCATGCGATTTGCCCTTCTGGAAGTTTTGTGAATAGTTCTTGGAAACAATGTGACATGCCATAATAACTAGATAATTTTACATTAACGCCCGCTTCCTTTGCCTTCTCATAAATACGTACACTATCATCATACAGCACCTCGAAAGTACCTACCTGAATCAACAAATCAGGGAAGCCTGTATAATCACCATAAACAGGTGATAAATAAGGTGTTTTTAAATCCCAATTCCCTGCATAATCATGTTTCTGCACTTGATTTGCAATGCTACACCCTTTGCTTCCTAGCAATAAATCTTTATCTAAGTTAATTCGACGTGAAGGAGATTTATCATCTACATCTCCCCATGGCGATATTGCAACAACCGCCTTGGGGAGTGGCAACTTATGCTCCTTTAAATAGAGTGATAATGCTAATACCAATCCTCCACCTGCTGACTCTCCTATGAGCAAAATGTCTTCGCCTTTGTACCCTTGTTGTAAAATCCATTTATAGGCTACTACACAGTCCTCTAAAGCGGCTGGATAGACATCCGTTGGTGCTGTGCGATAATCTACATTAATAACTTCACTGCCATCTGTAAACTCAGAATACATAATGGCTGCTTCACGGCTTGAATCCATTAAAGGCCAAACATATCCACCACCATGGAGTATTAAAATAACTTTACCATTTCCACCACCATCAGGTATAATACGCTCAATAGGGACATTTTCTATAATACTTTTTTCTAATATATAACCTGATGGTGGTTTCCAACTAGATGTCATCCGCTTACCAAGTGGCAATTGAATATGTAATAACGGGCCTATCATCTCTGCTGTTGGTTTACTTGCAATTTTTTCATTACCAATTACATTCTTTAGATAAAGTTCTTCCATTATAATCCTCCTAATTTTTAATATATCTTTATAATAAATGAATTTTCTAAAAATAACAACTATTATGCTATAAAACAAAAAAGAGGTATTTTCAAATACCCCTTTACAATCTACTATAGATTTCATATTTATAAATTTTAGTTATTCATCATTTTGAGTCATGTGAAATCATTGAGAGAAACTTATTTATCTACACGTATATTTCAAGTTTTTAGTTTGTTTCTCTATATTAAATTGTTCGACCATCCTTATAGGTTTTATAATTTTTACCATTATTGTTATCCCAGTATGTATTTCCACCTACTTCATATTTGATGGCATACTCAATGTATTCTCCTTTAAAGCTTGCTGCCTTAGACCAAATCTCTTCCTGCTCATTAATTACATGGTCAAACTTAGCTTCACTCTCTTTCCATGTATCAGATATACTATCCCTGTAATGTAGGGTTACATTTTTTTCATATGCTAAATTTTTAACTTTACTATTAATAAAAATCATAGTATTTTTTTCCTTTTGTGCCTTCTTTTCTGGTTTTTTAGTTTCTTTGCTTTCTTTCTTGATAGAGTCAAATTTTACAATCCAATCATTGTTTTTCTTACTCATAAAACCATCTCCTCACAAATAGACTAATAGGCACTTATTATCTAGTTAGTTTCTTTATACATTACTATTATATTTAACAACATTCAATATATTCCTTGGAATTCATCCCACTTATTTTCCTTTAATCTTTTCCATTTTTTTACGATATATATACTGAAGGAGGTGATACAATGAATATTTCTAACTACCAATCTATGCGTTATATTAATAGCATGATTAACACAAATCTTTTCTCTAGTACATCTCGTACAAATAGTTCTAATGCCTTAACAAGTATCTTCACCGGTGCTAATTATTACAATACAGTTAGTAAATACGCCATTGCTAATAAATATACTAATACTTCAGCAGATAAAGATACCACACTATCTGCTACTAAATTCTTATCTCAATTTGATAGTAATTATTCAGATTTAGAAAAGGCTAATACGACGTTAAAAAATGCATTAAAAACTAACGCAACAGATACAGATCTTATTGCTGCAGCTAAAGATTATATTGAAGCTTACAATACTACCACAGAATTTTTAAATGATAAGTCAAGTTCTTCCACAACACGCTTAAACATTTTAAAATCATCACTTTCAGCTGTAACTACTGCCGGCAGTAGCAACTTAGGGACTATCGGTATTACTAAAAATAGTGATGGTACCTTAAGCCTCAACGAATCTAAGCTCAAATCAGCTTTATCTTCAACTACTGCTACACGTACATTAAATAGCCTCGTAAGCCGTACTGAAGTTAGCACAAAAATGGCTACAAATTCTTCTAAATCACAACTTGTAACCGAACAAAACAAGGCACTCGCAAATTCATCTATCTTAGATGATAATGAACTCAGCTATGAAAACTTCTTAGCGCTATCCAAAAATCAAACTGCACTTAGAAACTTTTACTATAATATCTCAGCTCTAGGTGTCTTTATGGATTTCTCACTCTAGTGCCTAAACATTTCTAATACCAAAAGAAGCTATAAAACCTGACCTTGCATCAGTTTTATAGCTTCTTTATTCATTCAGGCTCATATCAATACTTTTTTATATTTTATTCCACTTTACTAATGCCAATGCTACTAATACTGTAATCAATTCGTTAATCGGCATTACAAGCCAAATGCCTGTTACCCCCATGAATAGTGGTAAGGTAAATACTAAAATAAGACTTATTATTACGCCCCTTAAAAGACATATAATCATGGACAAATTGGCTTTTAAAACAGATTGAAAATATGTGCTATATACTATATTTAAACTCATTAGTATAAATGCTGTAAAGTAAATGCGAATAGCCCCTCTTGCCATTTGTATAATTTCAGGCGTTGGTTTCACGAAAGCTTTAACAGCCACCTCTGGGAATAAAAATCCTAATATAAAGATGATAACGCCGATAACTAAGGCTGTTATAGCCCCCAATCTTCTTACTTCAATAACACGTTCTGGCTTTTTTGCTCCATAATTAGTCGCCATAATAGGCTGTGCCCCTTGAGACACCCCATTAAATAAAGACATGGCTACAATAGCTGTATTGGCAATAATACTATAAACAACTACACCCGTTTCACCCACATATTTTAAGAGTTGTAAATTAAACACAAGAACTACTATACCACTCGCAATTTCTATTAAAAAACTAGGAAAGCCACTATGTAAAATACCTATTAGAATTTTAAATGGTTGCTCTATTTTTACAAATCGCATTGTATTATGCCTTGATTTAAAATGTGTGAGTAAAATAATGACAGATGTTACTGAACCTATTACAGTTGCAATAGCACCTCCCGCCATCCCCATCTTAAAAATGAAGATGAACACATAGTCCAAAATAATATTCATCACACCACCAGAAATAACAGCAATCATGGCACGTTTAGGTGCATGATCATTTCTTACAAATGCTTGTAATAAACTTGAAAATACAAATACAGGTGCAAAGCCTATAAGATAACGACCATAGCTTGTAAATAAGTCGATATTACTTGCATCACTTCCTAACATATAACCAATAGGTTTTAAAAAAATACTCCCTACGACCATATATATTATTCCTATAATTGCTCCCCAAATGACAGCACTTGTGAAATACGTATTTGCCATCTTCTTGTCGCCTCGTCCATTTGATACAGACATAAGGACTGCTCCCCCTACGCCTAATAACAACCCTGTACCAAAAAATAATGTAAATATAGGCAAAATATAATTAAGTGCTGCAATACCACTAGCACCAATACCTTGACCAATCATAATGGTATCTGCAAGTACATAAATAGATGTTACTAAAGTTGCACTAATGGATGGCAGTAAATATTTAAAGAACAACTTCTTTGTGTCCTCTTGCAATAAACTCTCTTGTTGCATTCTTCTGTCCTCCAAAGATTTATTTTATTCTTCGTACATCTGTACGATAAGATTCACTTTATCACACCCTATCTCTTATGTCAATCTTATTCATATAATAACTTAATGACGTAATCTGCCATCTCTTCTATATCAATACTTTTTTCATCTAAAAGTAACTGTAACATCACACCATCAATCATAGCTAAAAACAAACTTGCACTTAATCGTTTATTTTGCATCTTAATCTCTTCTTCTAGATAAGTGGCAAATTGCACACGCCATGCTTCATACTTTGCCTTCATCTTCTCTAACATTAAAGTATTTTGTCCAAATGCCTCACCTAATAAATAATAATTCAGTTTCATAAAACACTCATTAGTTGTAGCTTCTTTAAAAAGTTCTACAAGTGCTACTTTCTTTTCTTCCAATGTATTACTTGCAAATCCTTTTTCTAAAGCTTCATCTTGCCTTGAGACCATCATCTCAAACACATCGAAGAATAAGGCTTCTTTATTGGGATAATGATAAGAAAAGGTCCCTACACTAATTCCTGCCTCCTTAGCAATATCTCTTACAGATGTATCTTTAATTCCCTTTTGCAAAATCACATTAAATGCTGCTTCAATTATCTTCTGCTTACCTTTTTTCATCTATATGTCCTCTTTCATCTAACTTTAAACATCTTATTATATCACTCCAAAAAAGGGCGGTACAACACCCAGACGCCTCAGTGTCATACCACCCATCTCTTCTATTCCACTTTTTGATTTTTTGATTTTTTATTTTTACCGTTTATTTTTAGGTGTTACTTAATTAGTCCTTCTCCACTTCCATTTACTACAATCTGTCCGCTTTGCATCTGTCCATAAACTTCATTAACTGTAGCCATCGTCTTTTCACTTAAATTAGGATTATTGGCTGGGAGACCTACACCATTATTTTCTACCCCAAAATGAAGTGTTTGTCCGCCTGGGAAAGCGCCATTTACTTCTTCACCAATAATATTAAAGGTCGCTGTTCCTACATTTTTAAGAGCTGATGTTAAAATAACGGATTGATTGTCACTATAAATTCCTTCATCATATTGGTCTGAGTCTACACCAATGACCCATACTTTATCCCCACGGCCTGCACGTTCTCTGGCTTCTTTAATGACACCAGATCCTACACCACCCGCTGCACTAAAGATAAAATTCACACCTCGATCATACATTTGTGCACTGATTTGCTGACCTGCTGCAACCTCTGAAAAGGTGCCTTGATAAATGAAGTTAACTGGGTCCATATTAATCTTTGTACCATATTTATCATTTGCATACTTAATACCTTGTTGGTATCCCCAGTTAAAACGTTGTACAGCTTCTGTTTCCATGCCACCTATAAAACCAGCATTGCCTTCCTTAATCTCTACTGCTGCTGCAACGCCTGCTAAAAATCCTGCTTCCTGTTCTTTGAAGAGTGCTACAACTGTATTATCGCCTACTTTTTGAGTGCCATCATTACTCATAGGTACTGCATCTAATATAACGAATTTAGCATCTGGGTATAAATCCTGTACTGTGTAAATCGTTGTTGCAAACTTATGACCAGGTGTAACAATGAAATGAAATCCTGCATCATATAAGTTGGTTACTTCTTTCTGTAAATCTACTTGGTCTGCACTGCCAGGTTTTAAGTACTTAGATGTTGTACCATAAGTTGCATCTGCCTGCTTGATGCCTTCCCATGTAAGCTGATTAAACGACTTGTCATCTATACTCCCTAAATCTGTCACCATGCCTATTTTAAAACCTGCATTTGTTTGTGTACTATTTGTCGTATTATTTTGTCCCTCTGGTGTTGTTGCAGTATTTCCACAGCCAGCCACCGTGCTAAGGACTAGCATACCTATCATTGCACTTCTTAAAAGCTTTTTAATCATAACGCTCCTCCAACCATTTTATTCCTTTTCTAAAGTATAAATTTATTATGCTTTCTAAGATTTAGCATTTACCATCAATCGGCAGAATATACATAAGTTTTACTTATCAGTTTGATAAACTTTATGTATTTTACTTATTTATACCCGTCTTTTAAAATATACTTATAAATATAAATTTGGAGGAGTAAATCATGCAAAATAAAAATAATAAATTTGCTATACTCTGGGAGCTTTTTAAAGCGACCTTTACTTTAAGTGCCTTCACCTTCGGTGGTGGGTTCGTAATTGTCTCATTAATGAAGAAAAAATTTGTGGAAGAACTTGGTTGGTTAGATGAAGATGAAATGTTAGATATCACAGCTATTGCACAATCTTCACCAGGTCCTATTCCTATTAATGCCTCTGTTATATTAGGTTATCGTATGTGCGGTATTATAGGTTCGTTAGTTGCTATATTAGGAACTGCCTTACCTCCTATGATTATTATTTCTCTTATCTCACTCTTTTACACACAGTTTAGAGAAAATAAAATTATAGCTATTGCACTTCAGGTCATGCGTGCTGGTGTTGCTGCTGTTATATTTGATGTTGTCCTAAAGCTTGCTGAAAATGTTTGTAAAACAAGACGTTTTGCTTATATCTTGCTCATGATTGTTAGCTTTTTGGCTACTTATTTCTTAAATGTCAGTGCCATGACGGTTATTCTTGTCTGTTTAACACTAGGTATACTTGACTTATGCTTTGAATTAATAAGAAAGAACGGAGATGTAAAATCATGATTTTAAAACTATTTTTAAGCTTTCTTCAAGTAGGACTTTTTAGTGTAGGTGGAGGTTATGCTGCCATTCCACTTATTCAATCTCAGATTGTAGATGTACATAAACTGATGACACTGGCAGAATTTACAGACCTTATCACTATCGCAGAAATGACACCAGGTCCTATTTCTATTAACTCAGCAACATTCGTAGGGACACGTCTAGCAGGTGTTCCTGGTGCAATTATTTGTACGTTAGGATGTATTATCCCATCCTTCTTTATCTGTCTCACCTTAGCTTTCTTCTACTATAAATATCGTAAATTTACAGGTGTGCAAACTGTCCTTTCAGCATTACGTCCTGCGGTGGTCGCACTTATTGCTTCTGCTGGGCTTTCAATCCTTTGTCTTGCCCTCTTCAATGCTTCTTCATCAAACATTAATTTTAGCGATTTACGTTTGATTGAGCTTGGTCTCTTCGTAGGTGGTCTTGTAGCACTTAGGAAATTTAAAGTAAATGCTATTGCTGTTATTTTCGGAAGCGGTATTATTGGGACACTTCTATATATGATATTTTAATGTGCTAAAAGGCACCTCTCAATTTTATTTCTGAGAGGTGCCTTTACAAATTTGTACCACAGCTTCAAGGGCTGATGAAATAAATTTATTTTTATGATAAATCAGCTTAATATCTCTTTCCACCTTAACATCTTTCACAGGTAAGATGCGTAACGTTCCTTCTTTAATTTCCTTTTGAATCAGCATATTAGAAATAATAGCTAGCCCCCTTCCATTAATCACAGTTTGTTTAATCGTTTCTGTGTTGGTACAGCGCCACTTATGCTCAAGGTCTGGATATCCTTTCATCAGAAGCTGTTCATATTGATTTCTATTACTACTACCTGCTTCTCTGCCAATCCAAGTTTGCTCACCTAACTCCTTAAAGCTTATACTTTCTGCTTTAAATAACGGATGTCGCTTACCGACAATAATCACTAGTTCATCACGACCTATTGGCTCTATCACTAAATCATTATTACTTACAACACCTTCAACAATTCCTAAGTCTAACTCACTATTTTTTATCATTTCTTCTATTTTAGAGGTGTTATGTACTATTACCTGAAACTCTGCATCTGGTATTGCTTCTTCTACCTGATCAAGAATATCATTTAATAAATACGTTCCTACAGAAACACTTGCACCTATTCTTATCTTTGGACAAGCCCCTTCATTTTTCATCATTAAATCTAAGTGCTCAAAAGAATCCACCAAATGCCTTGCATGAGCTAAAAGCTTTTTGCCACTTTCAGTTAAATACAGCTTTTGGCCTAATCGTTCAAATAACTTCACATTATAATAATTTTCAAGTTCTTGTATTGCTTGACTAATAGCAGGCTGAGAAATATATAATTTTTCAGCTGCCAATCTCATTTTTCCCATTTCCACAACAGCTATAAATATTTTTAAATGCCGTATTGTCACTTGTTAGTCTCCTCTTTACTTTTCTATTTCATATCTTACAGTCTCTGTCCAAAAATTATTTTGATAGATATCCGTAAGCCTAAAACATAATTCTATCATCTCATCCCCTATCTCTTCATAGCTTACTGTAAGCGGGGCATCTCTTACAATAATAGATTCACCAAAATAATAACTACTTTCATACTTTCCTTCATACGTATAATAATCACATACAAAATCTATTTTATCATCTTTTTCTAATTGTTTTAACCCTTTAGCTGCCGTTGTCATTTCTCCTTCGGTTTCCCTATAACCCGCTACATATCCTTCGCGATGTATAGCGTCCCAACATAATATAATCTGAATTTCCTTCTCATCATTTAAAACAGCTGGTACATAACCATAAGTATACCAACCTTTTTCACTGTCATCTACTTCTTTTTCTGCATAAAAAGGTACAATCTCTCCCGCAATTGCAACCCACGTATAATCAAAGTCAACTTTTAAGTTACTGTCTTCATCTAGCGCATACACATTATCTGCTCCTAAATCAATATAGCCTCTACCATCATCTATAAAAACCTGCTGCTCTATATAAGTAATAAGATCCCAATCCTCATCTGACATTGGCAATATATAATATTCACCCATATCTACAATGTCTCTCTCCTCATATGCTGTCGCCGCATAAACATCTGTATAAGCATCGCCTTCCTCTGGTTCATACCAACTAAACTGCGTATAATCTATATGGTTTTCATCCTCTTGTCTGCCTGTTAGCGCCTCATTCTTCGATTTAATACCTGTACTTCTCATTTGCCCATCTGCTAATATACTTACAAACTTATCAAAAAAGGTCGTACATTCATCCCCATAATCAAAAGAGGCCATCTCCTTACTAATCATTTCATAGTATTCTAAAGCATCATAAGGATAATACATAGCAAGCCCATATGCATCATTCGTATTATCCTTTGTATATTTAACTGCACGATTAATTGCCGCCTTTACCCTGTCACCGCCTTCTACCTCTGCCTTATTCACATAATCAATAATATCAATTTGTTCATAGCCCCCCTCACCAAAAGCTTTAGCTGTGGCTCTAGCTTCAGATAATTCCTTGAAACCATAATTTTCTAGTACAACTGTAGAATCTGCCATATATTTGCAAAGCATCTGATACGTATAAGGTATTTCTCTAAGTTCTATAATAGATAGGGTACAATCTTCAAATATTTTTTCCCATCCACTTACAAAATCATCTATAATCATACGTCCTAATTCTAGCGTTGCAATAGAAGGATTCCTACTTATAGCATCTAGCCACTTTGTATATCCCCAACCTGCCCCTGGTTCTGTTTCTTCTGATGCAATAAGGTAATCTGCATATTTTTCTAGCATATATGCTGTTTCAATAGTTCCCATAAGACACGCATCAAAACCTATGAAGTCAAATTTTACACCGCCTTTCTTAAGCGCCTCACCTATTTCAGGTAATTCCAGCATTTCATCTTTATAATACATATCATAGCCATACCCCATAGCTGTGCCGCCACCATGATCCCAAAATATCAATTCATAGCGATTAGCTTCATACACTTTACTTCCCCATCTAATAAAGTCTGTGACACTATTAGGGTCTACCATGTTAATACATCCTAAGTTCGCGACTTCCTCTAGCTGACCATTCTTTATAATAAAACGTTGACATGTCCCCCCCTTAATGTTGGTATTTTTCCAAGATGTTGCCCCTCCTGTTTGTAAAATAAGATTTACATTCTCACCTATATTCGCTTCTAGCATCTCTTCAATATCTGCTGAAGCATATCCTAAGCCATCTGCTTCGAGGTCTGAACCTATCATATAAATCATAATAGTTACCACATCTTCACCATTACCTTTTATTGTTGTATAATGTGCTCTTAGATTCTCTATATCATACGCTTCTAGCTCAGCATCTCCATCCCGCCACGTGTCATCTATTATAGATGAACAACTTGTAAATATTAAGGTTATACAAATAAGCATTATGCCAATGAGTCTTTTCATTTACACACACTCCTCTTTAATTCTCTATATAACCCATATTCTTTCTTTTTTTCTTTTATTCATCTAAGTTACTTTTAAAAGCTAAAACTCTACGCATAAAAATTAAGACCTCATGCGCAGGTTTGGTACTGTATAAACGAAAAGAAGGCGCCATGAAACTATAACTAGCTTCGCGGCGCCTCTTTTCTTAATGCCATCTGATGTTATTTTAAGTTTTTAAGTGCAGCTTTAATATCTTCTGATGTTGCTACCTTTTCTGCTCTCTCACACATAAGTGCTTTTTCCTCTTCTGTAATCACTGCCTTTGGCACAAATTCACCTTTTGTCTTACCTGTTGTAATGCCTACTTCTTTTGCCCAGTTTACATATGGTGCATCTGTTACATCTTTAAACTGATTTTGAGTATAAGTTGCTGTGTCGACCTTCATTGTCTCTGCAAGTAATTTTACGAACTCACCACGTGTCATATTCGTAGTACCTGCTACTTCTTCTACTTCCGTGCTATTTGCACTTTCTTTTTGTGCAAGTTTTCCTTCACTATAAATCATTTCAAGTACCGCATCTTTTGCCCCTTCTACCATCATATCTTGATCTTCTGGTGCCCATGTACCGCCGCGCTGTGAATCCATTGGTGTATAGAACCATAAGCCTTCATCTTCAGCTAAATTTCTTTGTTCTTTTGTCACGGTGTCTGTTACAACTAATTTTGATGGGTCTAAGCCTAATTTACTTTCTATCTCGTCATGTGTATAGAATTGCCATTTTTCTTCTGGTACACTACCATTCCAACTACAAATATCCGCATTTGCTGGATCATGATTTGGGTCATAAGGAATATTTTCTAAAATATGTGCATTATACACTTCTACTGTATAAGCATGAATATTATGTTTGCCCCACGCATAATCAATAAGTTCTGAATATGTTTGATAATCTTCATAAGATTGCATTGCATAGAAATTTCTCTTAGCAGCTTTTTCATATGCTACACGCATCTTTTCAGCTGTTTGCGCCATAAAGCCAATGCCCTCTTTTGTGTCATTTAACTCTTCTGCTGTAGCGGCTTTATATCCCCATGGATATAATACACATTGAATACCAGTGTGCATTGTTGTAAGTGCAGCCATTGGTTTTTCTGCTAAGAATTTTTGCACAGCTACTACTTCAGGTTCTGATGCTGCTGATGGCCCTTCATATTTATCATGTACGCCATCTCCTGCTTCGCCATATGTAAAGTCAAAGTTTCTATTTAAGTCAATACCACTATTTTTAGGGTCATCTCCTAAAATACCATTATGATCTGCATCTTTACTTTCTTTCCCTAATGATTGCATCTTAACTACTTCTTTATCATCATTAACTTTACCTGCATAAACATTTGCAATAAAGCCATCTCCATCTAAGTCAACATAAGGGTCATTAAAAGGTACCCCATCTCCATTATTGTCCGTAGGACGTAAGTTTTGCCTTGTTGCTTGACGCATACCTGTTTCTTGCGCCTGTTCATGACCATCTGGATTAATTACTGGCACTACATAAATAATATAGTTTTCAAGTATTTCCTTAACCTGCTCTGTTTCAGAATTTTCAAGAAGCCACTGTGCTGTATAAGCAGCACATTCCGTAGATTCCCTTTCTCCCCCATGAATATTGGCAAATACACCAATTCCCGTTTTACCTGCATTTTCAATGCTTTCATCTGTAATTTCAAGGCAAATCAAATCTCTATTTTCCCATGACTTACCAATGCTATAGCTTTCGCTTAAACCAGGATATTTCTCATTTAAGTTTTCAAATAGCTTAACAATCTCATCATAGCTGTGTCTTTGTTTCCAATAACTCATATCAATGCTACTGCCATAAACAAGTGGCATATTAAGCGTACTCACTGCAATTGCAGCTGCGCTAAATACGGCTAGTTTTTTCTTCATAGTTCTGCTCCTTTTACTCTATTTTTATTTTAAAAAAAGACGTCTCATTTCACACTGAAACAGACGTCTTTTTAACTTGCATAAATATTAGCATTTTTATCTCAAATTGTCAATAAATTATATAATATTTTTATTTATATTAGTTTTAACTGAATATTTATACATTCATTAAATGTTTTACATTTCATTCCTATTTAAGCATTTATAATCTCAGTTTGTTTTAAAGCTGGTATAGTTAATATCTTTATAACTAGGGGAATAACCATAAGTACCCATACAATAGGTTCTGCCAAAATAATACCCATATACTGAAGTACTGGTGTAAGCCACACTGCCACAATTACTTTTCCCACTAGTTCAATCGCACTTGAGAATATTGGTGTCACATGGTCCCCAATGCCTTGTAGCGCATTTCTAATAATGCAAATAGCTGCTGGAACAAAGTATAACAGTGTATCAATACGTAAATATAAACTTCCCGTCTCTACTACTTCTTGTACCTTGGTTGCTGTAATTGCCTTAATTAGGCTTGGTGCAATTGTATAACTTGCAAGAACAACTAAACCACACCAAATCCAGGCCATAATAAGCGCCTGCCATAAGCCAGTCTTAATACGCTTCATCTTTCCCGCACCTAGATTTTGTGAGCAATATGTTGCCATTGTCATGCCTAATACACTAAATGGTAACATAAACATTTCTGTTACCTTACGTGCTCCAGCATGAGCGACAATAGTATTTGTGCCTAATGTATTAATTGCACTTTGCAGTGCCACGGTTCCAAAAGATACAAAGGATTGCATAAGTCCCATAGAAAGCCCTGAACGTAAAAGTTCTTGCATAAGGCCCTCCTCACCACGAAAGTCCTCTTTCTTCAAATGCAGTATAGGATATTTCTTCCACATATAAATAAAACAAAGTACTGCCGCACCAATTTGTGAAATCACTGTGGCATATGCTGCACCTTCTACGCCCATTTTTAGTCCCAAAATAAAAATATAGTCTAAAAATACATTGGACACAGTAGAAATAATTAAAAATATAAGCGGTGTTACTGTATCACCCATGGCACGTAAAATACTAGCGCATACATTATAAAGCATTGCTGCCATCATTCCCATTAAGATAATACGTATGTACAAACTGCCACTAGCCATTAATTCTTCTGGCATATTAAGTAAATGTAAAATAGGTGTTAAGAAACCTACACTTACAATAGTTAAAATGAGTGCAATGAATATGCCAAGCTTCAACGTTCCTGCTATAGCTTTACGCATACTTTCATATGCCTTTGCCCCAAATCTACGCGCGACAATAATTGCAAATCCATTAGTAATCCCTATTAAAAAGCCTATGATTAAATTGTTTAACGTACTAGTTGCCCCAACTGCTGCTAATGCCTGATCTCCTAGTGTACTTCCTACAATACGCGTATCTACTAAGCTATAAAAAAGTTGAAATAAATTGCCTATTAATATAGGGATTGCAAACTGTATAATTAATTTGCTTGGACTTCCCTTTGTTAAATCCTTCATCTGATCCTCCTCCTCATTTCTATTTTCCTTTAAATCACTCCACGTCCTATTCTAGCATACCCTCCTCAAATCTCATATAGTAAAAAGGAAGCCGCGTTTTCTTTTCTTATTTATAAATAATTTGATTTCTTCCTTGCGCCTTTGCAGTATATAAGTTTAAATCTGCTTGATTCAAAACATCTCTTTCTTCTTTAGTAGCCTGTGTAATTCCTATGCTAATCGTAACCTTCATATCTTGTTGCCATTCATGTTGTGCGATTGTACATCTTATCTTCTCTGCCAGCTGTAAAGCTTTTTGTTTGGAAACTTCATCTAGCATAATCACAAATTCTTCGCCGCCATAGCGAAATATCTTTCCCTTGCTTTCTACACACCCTCTTGCAATTTCTACAACTTTTTTAATGACTTCATCGCCAGCTAAGTGACCATATGTATCATTAATCTTTTTAAAATAATCAATATCAAAAATCATAATTGTAAAAAGGCGTTCTCTGCTCTGTAACTTTCTATAATACTCTTCAAAATATCTTCTATTATAAATTTTAGTTAGTCCATCTAACTTATTTATTTGTATAAGTTTTATATACTTTAAAAGTGCCATAACTATAAGTGCTAATAACAATATGCCATATATAGTTATATACACATACCTACGTATTTTCTGATTAGCTTCTTCCATTAACTTCTTTTGATTTTCATACTTATATAAGGCATAATCTGAATAGTCCATATTGACTGCAATAGCTTCTTGTTCATAATGCATTCTAAGCTGCTGCTCATATTCATTTGCCTCTTTGTAGTAACCATTCTCATTTAAAAGCTCACTTAAATTTTTCAAAATATATTTCTTAAACTGCTTATCTTCTTGTTGTAATAAACTACCATATAAATTAGCTGCTACTGCCACATCACCTTCAGCTCTTGCTTTTGCTGCCTTTAAAAGTATATAGTTCGTATGTACACTAAGATACCTATACTCTTCAGGTGCTTTAAGATTACTTTCAATCTCCCTTAGCAGTAATTTTGCCTCTTCTAGGTCACCAATTTTAATGTAATAGTTACATAAAAATATGTCATTCATAATCGCAATCGATTCATATAAATTCTCAGGTAAATATTGTGCATAAGATAAAACCGTCTCATTAATTGCCTTAACACCTTCATAGTCTTCTTTATATAACATGTTTTCATATAAGTTAATTGATGCATAAGTCTTAATAAATGCCATATCTTCTAAGTCAGTAATCTCTATTTCAAGGGCTTCTTTAAAATTTGCTTCTGCTTCCTCATAATTTCCTAATGCACCATAAATAACCCCTAGATCAATCTGTGCCTTAGCGCCATAATATTTATTCGTCATAGTTTCTGTATGTGCCATAACTTCTAGAAATCTTTCAATTCCTCTTGCATAATTTCCTTTATAAAAATAAAGTACGGCTTGCTTATTTTTAAGGTCACACATTACTTCAACATTAAGTCTTTGTTCCTCTTGAAGTACCTTTTCTATACTTTCAATCACGGTGTCCTTGCCTTTTTCTAAGTAAATTATTTGTTGCATAAAATCTGTAATAGCAATATGTTCTTTATTATACGTTGCTGGACTCATTTCATCTAACGTCTTTTGGGTAATTGCTATGACTTCCTCATTTAATCCCTGCTTAAGCCAAATCTGCGTTAAAAATATGGTCGCATACAATTTAACTGTCTCATCCTTCGCAAGGCTTGCATGCTCTAAATAGATTTCGGCCTTCTCAAATTCATTTAATATATAATAATGATACCCTAAAATAAAGGCTTCCTCGTAAACGATGTTTTCCTCGTCTTCTTCTATCTTATTCACCACAGTTTGAAGTAGTTTTTCTTCCACTTCACCTTTACCCTTTTTTACATTAATAATCTGTGCAATAAGCTTGTTCTTCGAATTTTCCTTTTCTCCAGCAAATATTGTTCCTGTACAAATTACAGCAATTAAACCGACTAAGAAAAGGCCCCTTACTTTTTTCTCATCTCTCTCCTCCACTCTCTTTTCAGCTATTTATCTAAAAATATTTTAGGTCTATGTAAAATTTATACTAACGTATTTAATAACTGGTCAACTTCTATTTCCATTAATGGTTTGCCCCAAAGATAACCTTGTACATAATCACAACCTTTTTCACTTAAATACTGGATTTGCTCTTGTTTTTCAATACCTTCTGCTACAACTTTATAATTAAGTTCTTGTGCAATAGAAATAATAGCCCCCACTAAATTAGTCTTACTATTTTCATCTATGATATGATCAATAAATGATTTATCGATTTTCAGTATATCTAAAGGCAACATTTGTATATAGCTTAGAGAAGCATAATTGGTCCCAAAATCATCTAATGCAATATGTATTCCCATTTCTTTTAACTCATTTAAAACACTTATAATATACTCTTTAGATGAAATAAATATAGATTCAGTAATTTCAACCTCCAAATAATGGGGATCAAATCCTGTCTTCATTAATATACGCTTTACCATTTCTATAAAGTTAGGTTCTAGCAGTTGCAGTGCCGAAATATTAATGGATAAGATTTTATGAGTCCCATAAGCTTCTATAAGTTTTTTAAATCTACTGCACGCTGTTTCCATCACCCATTCACCAATGCTTACAATAAGCCCTGTTTTTTCTGCTATTGAAATAAACTCTGCAGGTGATACAGTTCCTAATTCTTTTGAATGCCAACGTAATAAGACTTCAAAGCCACGTAAACTTTTTTTATGACAGCCATATTGTGGTTGATACATCAAATAAAATTCATTATTTGCAATCGCCTGTGACAAAGCATTTTCTAATTGCACATTACGTGTCATAGTCTCATACATCTCTTTTGAGAAGAACTTCAATCGATTCTTGCCATCTGACTTAGCTACATACATTGCCATATCTGCATATTTTAATAATTGATAGGCAGATTTTGAATCACTTGGATATTTAGACACCCCAAAACTAGCAGTGACACTGTGCCCACAATTTTCTAGCTGAATATCCTTTTCTAAAGCAAGCTGTAACTTTTTGATATATGCCTTTATTTCATCATCACTCAACCTACGTGGAATAATTAATGCAAACTCATCGCCGCCTATACGTCCTAGCAAATCTCCTGGTACAATTATATCTTTCCAAGCCTTCGCAATACCTTGTAATAACCTATCTCCTTGATAATGTCCTGTTAAATCATTCACTTTCTTGAAATCATCAATATCTATAAATACAATTATAAAGGGTGGGTTAATCTGCTTATCTTTTTCAATACGTTTATTCAGTTCGCTTAAAAAAGTTTGACGATTGATAACACCAGTTAATCCATCATAAGTTGCTACTTCGTGAAGTTTGGTCTTTTGATAATTTAAATATGTTCTATAAATATAAATAACAGTGGACATTATACTAGCCCCTATCATCATAATCATTCCTATGACAGAAATGATTTTTCCCCCTAGAAATAACGGGAATATTTGACTGCCTACAGCAATACCATACAATATTAATGATATAATATACCCCTTAGTCCCATACCAAATAGTTAAACATAAGATAAGCATTATCTGCATTTCTGTAAGTATACCGCATACTGATGTATTATCTAAAACAAGCCCATTAAAAATACTTATAAATGCCTCACCACTCCCGTTAACTTTTATAAGTGCTACTTTTAGTATAAAGTACATCATAATAATGACTGTAATCCCTATGGCATCTAGTATCTTTTTATATTTGTTAATAAATCTTTTTATATTTGTTTTCATAATATGCCTTTCATTATTATATACTTAACATTTTGTTCGTTTTTATTTTATAATGCATCCTATAAAATGTCAATTTTTCTACTTTTATACACAGTATTGTAATTTTTACATTATATTAGTAATAACCCATTCATCCCTTCTATAAAAAACACCCACTATAAAGTCTATGTGACCTTATAGTGGGTGTTTTCTTAACATTTATAAACCTTGTTCAAAATTAAATACATTATAAGGATCGTACTTTTCACGAACCTTTATTAATCTTTCTTTATTGTACGCATAATACGCTTCACGATATGCATCTAATTGTTCAGATGGAAAATTCACAAATGAACCTACTGTTAGCTGCTTAATAATCTCAAATTTTGGTTTGAACCACTGCTGATTTTGATAGCTCTCTTTATTATCCTCCCATACAGATTGAAATCCTAAAATATAAGCACTCTCTCCATAAGCAAAAGAAGCTTCTTGTGCATTGCGCTTTCTAATATTACCACCTAAACCATAACCCGAAACGGCAGTATAATAGCTGCCTTCTGGGCGGGTATTAATAAGGTCTAAAAGTGTATGCAACTTTTCTTCCTCAAAAGCTTCCTTTACAAATCGTCCTGAAGATACATAATGCTCAAAATCTGGGTGCGCATCTTGAATCCAGCGGTTTACTTCTAATACCGTCATTGGCCTTACAGTTACATCTATCTTTTCACCTAAGGCTATAAATGGTGCCACTATTTCATGTGCTTTTTGTATGCCGCCATAATAAATTCCTATGAGCAATACACCTATTCCTTTTTCCCTGGAGTTATAAAAGCTTATTTTGAAATTCACTTCTGGACATGCACTACTTATTGTTTCTTGCCAAAGCTTCCATAAGTCAATCTGCATATTTCTTGTGACATGACTAAAGTCTAAACGTAATAATGTAGCTTCTTCGGTTTTAGCAGGCAACTTAAAACGCATTTTTACTACCACGCCAAATTGTCCACCGCCACTTCCTTTAAGTGCCCAAAATAAATCTGCATTTTGCGTCTTATTGGCAATAATGCGTTTACCTTCATAGTTAATTAATGTCACTTCTTCAATAGCGTCACACCCTAAACCTAAGAAACGCGCTGAATATCCCCAGCCGCCACCAAGTGCAAAACCTACTGCACCTACAGTAGGGCATCCACCGCCTGGAAATGGGTAACCTTTCTGACATACTGCTTCATATAACTCTCGGTTTCTAACACCGCCTTCTATAGTCACACTCCCTGCTACTTCATCAACCACAATCCCATTCATGCAACTCACATCTATCACTAATACATCATTCCCTGTTGAATAGCCTGCATAATGATGTCTACCTGAACGAATTCTAATTGGGACTTGTTGTTCTTTAGCCCAAAGAATGCTATTTCTTACATCCTCTTCTGTACGACAAAAAACAATAGCTAACGGATATTTTTCGATTGCTCTATTCCACATACGTCTTTCAGCTTCATAAAATATATGTTCACGCGTAATAACTTCTCCTGTTAACTGTTCTCTATTTTTAAGTAAACTCATTTTTTCTCCTATCCCTTGTTGTCCTTGTTTTACTATAACTTTCATCTTTAGTATATCCTACCTGTCTTCATTTATAAATGCCTACTAAGACGACTTCTCAAATAAAACAAAAAAGTACACCCGAAGTAAGTGTACCTTTCTATTTTAAACATGTTTTCTTTGATATGCTTTATACACCCAGCTGTTCTCATAAAATAAAGTGAACCATAAGTAGTTTATGAAAAATAAACACCACCAATAATTCTCAGTTGGAAATGCCTTTAAACCGATTAATGAAAATAAACCTAAAAATCCCCAGTACTTATGTGTGTCATATCTCATATAATGCCTCCCAATAAATCTATTTTCATTATTGTAAACCATTATATATTATTTTTCAACTTATTACCAAGTTTTAAATATTTATATAATATTCGTTCAATTAAACTTGTACATGTGTTCTGGTCTTCCTACTTGTCCACATGTAAGACTTACACGTACGACTTCGATTTCTTCTAAGTAGTCCATATATTTTTTTATTGTTACATTACTAATCTCTATCTTTTTAGCTAATTCCCTTAATGTCCATATCTTCGTCTCGTCTTCTCTTAAACATTCAATAATCTTATCTAACGTTCGTTTATTAAGCCCCTTTGGCAAATATATATTGGACTCCAAATGTTTAGCCCCACCATCAATATCCTCTTGCTGAATAATAGATTTAGACCACAGACAAGACTTACGCTTTAAATGCTTCTCTACTGCTATTTGAAATCTCTCAAATTCAAATGGCTTCATTAAATAATCTACTACGCCATAGGCATACGCTTTTTTTACTTCTTCACCACTATTAGCTGCTGTAATCATAATGACATCCACAAAATGTTGATGCATTCTAATGCTCTGTAAAATCTGGAGTCCATTTTTCTGTGGCAGGTACATATCTAAAAGAATAAGATCTATTTCTTCTCGCTCTAATACATTAAGTACATCCTCTTCTAAAGTCAATGGTCCATAAATCGTCATATTCCCCATGCGCTCTAAATATTTGCGATTAATAAGTGCTACCATTGGATCATCTTCTACAATTAATACTTTACTCATTTTCTACTCCTTAAGTATTACTATACTTTAGTATTACTATACTTTAGTATTACTATACTTTGGTATTATTCTACTCTGGTATTACTATACTTTGGTACTGTTACTTTGGCAAAATCACTATAAACTGTTTTTCGCCTTCCATCTCCTGTAACTGAATCTTTCCTTCATAAAGATCAACTCTATTTTGAACAAGATAAAGCCCATTCCCGCGCCCTTCTCCTTTTGAAGAAATACCTAGTTCATATATATATGACTTTATGTCTGTATCAATAGGTACACCATTATCTTTTACCTTCATCACAATATAATCCTCATCTTCACTTAAACTTACTTCCACTTTTTTCTCATCCACCTGTGTACTAATGCACGCTTCAAAAGCATTTTCTAGTAAATTGCCTAATATCGTAATAAGGTCATTTGAGTCTATCCCTTCATGCTGTCTTTCAAGCATGGAATTAGGGGTAAGCTTAAAGGCAATCTGTCTTTCTTTAGCAATAATTGTGCGACTTAATAATAATGCACGTATATAATGGTCTTCAATACTAGCAAACTCTATATTCTGTTCATTTTTAGTATGTTGTACCTGTAAAATATAGTTTTTCGCTTCATCATATTCTTCAATTTTTAACAATCCTAGAATAACATGTAAATTATTTTTGAACTCATGAACAGTAGCCCTCAAATTTTTATTGACTTCTTCAATGCCTGTAATCTCTTTAGCAACACGATTAATTTCTTGCTCCTCCATTAATGTGATGATTGTACCAAAGTAATTTTCGCCTTGTCTGACTGGCTGTAAATTAATAAATAACTTTTTTCCCCTGATGATAAATTCCTTAAAAGAGACAGGTACACCTCTTTCAATATCTACCGCCACCTTTTCTAATATCTCTTCTAATGAAAAAAGTTCAAGTAAATTCTGCGCATTTTTATTAATTTCTCTTATTTCATTGTTTACATCTAGTGCTATGATTCCTTCTTGTACACCATTTAAAATACTATCCTTCTGAAGATATAATCTAGCTATTTCATGTGGCTCCATGTCTAATATAGCTTTTTTTATGCGGTAAGCTAAATAAGCTGCACATATGGAGCTAAATGTAATCGTTAATATAAATAATATCCCATATCTTCTCTTTGTAATACGATTAATAGAATATATTTCATTATAGTATTTCCCTACCATAACAAATCCTACCTGTTTCCCATCTTTTAAAATAGGTTCAAACCATCTAAGTGTTTTTCCCATAGAACCTTCATTTAAAGAATAATAGCCTCTACCATATTTAAGTACTTCTTCTTTGTCTTTGCCTTCAAAAATTTCGCCGATTTGATGGGTGTCTAAATGTGTATACTTTTCCCCTGTCATATCTGCAAGCACGATAATATCTACATCTTGTAAATTCTGAATAAGCCCTTGTGTATAATACTGTAATGACATATCATTTTCTCTACTAGCAAGTTTTTCTTGTACAATTGGCATATCTTTAATGGTTAAAGCTGCCTCTCTAAGCCTTTCTCTAATACTTGTATCAATCGTGCTTAACTGGTCTTCTATAAAAATACCATAAGAAAATAATAAGGGGATAAAAGTAATCATGATTGCTGCAATTACAATCTTTGTCTGAAACTTAAGTTTTCTTCTCATCTCTATACACGCCACTTCCTTTACCTATTGTTTAAGCATTTATATAAAAAATAAGCATTATAAGCCCTCTCGACTTATAATGCTTATTTTTCTAACTTTTATTTATGCGATAGCATTATCACATGTACCATTTTTTAAATAAGATGTCATATTTTCTAATGAAATCTCAATCATATTTGTTAATGCTTCATCTGTATATGAACCGATATGTGGTGTCACTAATACTTTTGGATATAGGTTTACAAGTTTCTCAAACACTGGGTTTTCAAGTGCTTGACCTGGGAATTCTTTGAAGAATACTGCTGATTCTCCCTCTAATACGTCTGTACCGAATCCACCTAATTTACCACTCTCAATCCCTCTAATGATGGCTTCAAGATCTTGAAGTTCTCCACGTGCTGTATTAATTAAAATCGCATCTTGTTTCATTTTTGCAATGAAATCATCATTGATAATGTGATAGTTTTGACCTTTAATATATGGCATGTGTACTGAAATGATATCAGACTCCGCTACCACTTCATCAAAGCTTTTGAATTCAACTACTTCTTTAGCTGCATCACTTTGGAAGATATCATAACCGATTACCTTAGCACCAAGGCCTTTAAATAATTTAGCTGTAGTAAGACCAATTTTACCTGTTCCCATAATCCCTACTGTACAGTTTCTGATTTCTTTACTAAACATTGTCGCATCTACAATGAAGTTTCTTTCGCTTGTACGATTTACTGTATAAGCTGTGTGACGAAGAAGCATCATTGCAAGTGATACTGCAAGCTCTCCAATTGCATTTGGTGAATAGCCAGGTACTCTAGCTACTTTTAAGCCTAATTCTTTAGCTGTCTCTAAATCAACATGGTCAAAACCAACTGTTCTTGTAAGCACATACTCTAAACCATTTGCTTTTAAAAGCTCAAGATTTCTTTTATCTGCCTTACAGTTACCACGTACCATAATGGCTTCTGCCCCAATTGCTTCTTCTACGTTTTCATGGTTAAGTCCTAAAGTTACAAGTTTTAAGTCATAGCCAAATTTTTCATTAATTTTATTGAAATAAGGTACTTCTGTTGGTCTTACGCCATAACATACGATTTTAATCATTTTATCCACCCTCGTTATTCTAGTTTATATTTAAGTCGTCAATTATTTGTTGTGTAAAATTTTTCAAGGTAGAAACATCACGCTGTTTTCTACCTTGAGGATATCACCCTTAGGGCGTATATTATGTGATAAATATCACGTTATCTATTAGATAAATAATCCAAGATTTTTGATAATCTCAAGTACAACAATCCAGAATGGTGTTGCAAGTACAGCTACTACTGTTGAAAGTAATGAGCAGTTTGATGTAAATAATGCTTCACGGTCAAAGCTAATTGCATAAGCTGCTGCTACTGTTGCTGTAGGTGCTGCCATCATAATAACTGTTGTTGCCATTGCTTCATGTGCAACTGGTAAAATGTTTGTCATTGTAAGTAATACTAAAAGTACAATGTTAATCATTGGGATAGCAATTACTTTAACAAGGCTATAGCCCCAAGCATCTTTTTGTGCCACTGCTGTTTTAAATGGTACTTCCGCAAGTGTTGCACCAATTGAAAGCCATGCAAGTGGTGATGCTAAACTTTGTAAGTAAGTAAGCGGTTTATAAAGCCATGGAAGTGTTTCATCAATACGAAGGAATCCTACACTTTTAGCTGCATCTCCACTGCCTACTACTACTTGTGGTAAACTATCTTGGAAAATCCAAATTAAAAGCCCTGCAAATGTAGCAATAATAATTGGATTTAAGAAAATTTCTTTCATGTTTTTCTTGAAGTTTTCTTTATCCATTTTTGTGCCAGACATTTTAATAAACGCATATGAATATAAAAATACACGATATGGAATATTAAAGATATTAGCATACATTGCACCTGTTGTACCATATACAGCTTTTACAATAGGTGTTCCGAAGAATGTTGTTGAACCAAAGATTGTAAGAACACGGTAAACATCTTGTTTTGTGCCTTTTACTTTAGCAAACATAATTTTAGTAATTGGAATTAAAAGAATGTAAAGGGCAAATCCCCATACCAGAATATTCATCCCTTGCTTTAACTCTTCTTGATTTAAGTCTTTCATGAATGAAGTAAATGCTAAAGCTGGAAGCGCTACAGTTAAAACTACTTTTGTAAGCATTTTAGCTGCTGCACTGTTTAAGATTTCTCTTTTTCTAAGATAAAACCCTAAAAGAATAATTGCCATTGAAGAGAAAATCGCTCCTAAAAGGGCATTATCTGTTAAGGTTGCTTTAATAATGTCAAACATGTTGTCGCTCCTTAGTTGTCATTTTTTTAACACATTAAAATGTGTTTTTCATCGTTTTTACATTTACTATTTTACATAAATTAGTTGTACCCTACAATTTATTGAAGTACTTTAATAATTATTTAAGTTATTTAAGTTTATTTTTTAACAATCTATATAAAAAATAAGGAGATATCGCGAAACTATTTATAACCTCGCGATATCTCCTTATTGGCTCATCTGATTTCCTTCTATTAAAAAATACATCTCATTATTTTCTTTTTGACTCTTATACCATGCAACTTCTAATCTGGCACGCTCTCCTATATAGTCACTAAATATGTCTTCAATTTCACTTAACGCCACAAGCCCCATTTCTTGCCAACTATATAAGTTTATTTTTACATAATTCAAGCTAGATACATACTGCCATTTTTGAAAAATGCGTTGTACGAGTTTTCCAAATCCCTCTTCTATTTTCTCATGTCCCATAATCACTGTACTTCCTTGTAGGGCATAAAAATCTTCTTTTTGATGTGTTTTCTTTGGCATAGATAAAAATAGAGGCAACATATGAACTATTTCTTCGGCTTTCATCCCAGGTATATAACAAATATTTAAAAGCTCCGGCCATTTTTCTTGAACATCTTCCATTAATTTGATTTCCTCAGGACACATTTCATCTGTTAAACATAAAATGATTTTATCCCACTTATAGCTTATTTCTTTATCTAACAAGTGAATCGATGACTTATTGATGGGTATATATTCATATAAGTCTGCCGCAACTTTTTCATAATAATGTTTTATCCCTACATCTTGTATGATGTTTAAACAATTTAAAGTGAGTGGTCTACTCTCCCAAAATATTATTCTTATCTTCATGTGACTCTCCAATATACTATATTTTAATGCTATTTCCCATTATTTTCATTAATTATATAATATATTTTATATTTTTTCACCTTTTATAGAGAAAACAACTAAAATTTATAAATGTGAAATCTATATAGAGAAACCAACTAAAAACTTGAAA
>NZ_CEVXFV010000032.1:0-49930 GCF_982396655.1 Cellulosilyticum sp.
CTTCGGGTGGTGTCACTTCTGGCTGCTCCGTTTCTTCGGGTGGTGTCACTTCTGGTATTTCAGGCACTTCTAAGTTATCGCCATATTCATATGCACCGCAATCTATAATGCCTTGATGACGCTTATTATTTAAGATATCCACTTCGCCTGCATCTATTGTTTCATCACCACTATCAATACCTATTGACCCGCTTATAAGTGCATACTCATTTTGGGTGCTATCTTTAAAGAGCGGTTTTCCAAACATGGCTGTCATCTCATATTTATCTTGAAATGCACTAAAACCTGTTGTGACCTTACCCATCATTTCGAACTCAGTCTGTTCTTTACCATTCTTACTATAATATAAGTTGTGACTAAAGCTTATATTACTTGTATATTTACTTGAGAACTCACTATTAATCATTGGCTTATCTGCCTCTTGGTAAAAAATATTATTAGCAACCTCCAGGCCATCTACAATTGATATGACAAGTTCGCCATTCTCTTTCCCATTATTAACGACAGTATTATTATACAACTTAATGTTTTTCGCCTTACCGCCACCTGTGTAATAGCCACCTACTGTAATACCATTTTCTGAGTTATTATACACTAGATTATTTCTTACAATAATATTCTGAGTTGGATAATCGGAGGGTTCTTCTGCCCCTACTTCAATGCCACCTTGAGAATCATAAATGATATTATTCTCAAATAAAATATCTCTACCCCCATCTACATAAAGCCCATAACTTGTTGCATAGGAACTATTGGCCTTGGATATAATATTTCCCCTTGCCACACAATATCTAGGTTGATCTAAGCTTGCATCTTCACAATACCCAAAGTTCCCGCAGAAATCGATACCAATATTTCCAGTATTTCGCACCTTATTATTAATCACACTCACATACTCACAATTTCCCGTTATAGAAATAGCCTCACACCATCCTGTATTACAATCATACACTTCGTTACCTTCAATTAAAATATTACTAATAGCTTTGTCTGCTCTTTCACCATAGCAAATAATAGCATTCGCACCAGAGTTAGATGAACTTGGCTTTGAGGCATACAAATCATGAATTTTATTGTTTTTAATGACAATATTACTTTCACCATTTCCTAAATAAAATCCGTATGCCCATTTATTCGTATTATTCCTAAGTTCTAAGCCCTCGATATGGATATAAGACTGTCCCCCTAAATCAATCATTGTTTCATTACTATTCCCACTATGATCTAGAATAACCTCTTCACCCTCATAATTACGTAGTGTAATATATGCGTTTTCTTTACCTGATGTATTAAAAGTAATAGCTTCCTTATAAACCCCTCCTCTTATATAAATAGTTTGTCCTGATTTAATTCCCTTAAGTGCCCTGCCAATCGTCGCATAAGGTTTTTCAATAGCCCCACTGCCACTGCTGTCACTTCCTTCGGCTGAAACAAACACAGCATTTTCATTCGTAATATCTTGCATAGTTTCTACAGTAATTTTCGCGCCATATAACTCTTCCTCTACTGTATTTGCCATACATACTCCCGAAGTCAATACAATAAGTCCTAAACTCATCAGTACATACATCTTTCTTCTAAAAATACTCATAGCTGCATCCCCTTGCGGCTATATATTACCCCCGTCAATATATAACCCGAATTTTTTTGGACCTTGTACTTGTATTATAATATAGTTAAATAAATCTAATCAATGTAAATACTTGCTTAAATAATAAGAAGGCAGTAGCACTTTCGCACTACCACCTTCTTATTTTAATTATTCTACTTTTAATTATTCTACATCAATATGTAATGCTGCTTCAGATGGAATATCTAAAGCTTTTACATTTTTAAGTTGTGTACTATATGCAAGAAGAATATAAGATTCCATATAGTGTGGATGTGAAAGTCCACCGATACCTGCAAGAATTAATTTTGTTTTAGCTGTTTTGTACGCTTCTGCTACATCAAATGTTAAGAATTCTGCTGCTGACATCGTTCCCGCTAAGTTTAATCCCGCCGCTGTAATAAAGTACATTGGTGACTGTAACATTGTATAACCATATGTTTTCTTGCCAATTAAGTTTTTACCTTCTGTAAGTTCAATTTGTGCATATGGAAGACAAGCTTCTGGAATAGAAGCTAAAGCATCTGCTCTTTTCTCTTCAGATGAGAATGATTTTGTTACTTTGATTTTATCTACATTACTATAATCAAATGCAGCATCTCTATCTTCAATAATATCACCGATTGCATCTACTGCATCATTCATCATTGATGATGACATATATGTTTTACCAGTAATTGTAGCCCATTTAGTTTTAAGTATAAGATTCATATCTGTATTTATTGTACGACCATATTTTGTGAATCCCCAAGCTTCAGTTGGAATTTCTGGTACAAGGTCTTCTTCATTAACAATGTTGAAAATACTTGGGTATGTATTCGCTGCATTTTCATCTAAAGTTGTATTTGGTGTTGCAAAGCTATATGTATATGTAGTGAAGTTTTTATCTTCAAGTTTTTTACCTACAAGGTTAGCAAGTGCACCCCCTCTAGAATGTCCTGTAATCATAAATGTAGCATCTTGTGTATCTACACCATTTTCTGTCATGTATTCTTCAACAAGCTTTATAATTCTATTAGCTGTAATATCAAGTCCCATATGATTTTGCTTTTCAGTCCAATCTGCTACGTTCCCAAACTCTTTGTCTTGTCCCATGGCAAAGTTACTAAGCCATTCCATCTGTGCTCTTGTTCCACGAATTGCAATCATAATTACTTCTTTTTCTTCACTACCATTGCTGATTTTTTTATGACCTACATTAAATTGTGTCACATGTCCATCATCATAATAATTTCTTAAGTTATATTCTGCTGCATCTTCAAATCCATGTGATGCCATAACGCCCATAATTCCTTGTGCTGTATTAATATCTGATGCATCTGTCGCTAATGCATAACCATATGTAGATGCTTCTGCCTCATTTACAGCAAAATCAATATCTGATGAGTAGTATGAAAGTGCTGAGAAGAGAGATGCTGTTTTACATAATCCTCTATTAAAAACTGTATTATCATTAAAGAACCAATTGTCATCCCATTCATATGAAAGGCTAAATCCATTTTCCATTTCTCCATCTGAGACTTTAACAATATTGGTTTTAATTAAATTTTGGTTTGTTGGAAATAAGCATGTTGTCTCAATTCCTAATGCTGAACCTGTTGTTGCTGTACTTACTTTTTCTGCTACAACTTGGCTACTTGTTGTTACCCCTTGAGCAAAAATTTGTGCTGGCATTGCTGTCATTGTCATTGCTGCAATAAGTGTGTAAATTAATGTTTTATTTCTTCCCATCTGTATACTCCTGTCTATTTTTAGTCAACTACAACTTTACCATATTTTTCTTTTTTTAACAACTTTTTTATTACTAAGTTTAATTAAAAAAGTCACTTAATTTAATTAATAAAAATGATTTAGTAAAAATATAGAGAGAAACCATTTAAAAATAAATCTTTCTTATTTTATAACCTTTCTTATTCTATAAAATGAAGGCTAAAAAAGAAGACTAAAAAAGAAGACTAAAAAAGAAGACTAAAAAAGAAGGCTACTCAAATGAATAGCCTTCTAAAAATCTTTATCTTTTCAATTATCTACTTGATGGCATATACGCAATCTATTAAAATTGATCACTATCTGCTAATACAATATATGATTCCATGTAATGTGGATGAGAAAGTCCAGCAATACCTGAAGCCATTAATCTTGATTTAGCTGTTTTGTAAGCACCTGCTACATCAAATGCAACGAACTCAAGTGGTCCCATTGTTCCTGCTAAATTTAATCCAGCAGCTGTAATAAAGTACATTGGTTTTTGAAGCATTTTATAATTGTAAGTTGTTTTACCCAATGCATTTACTGATTCATAAAGTTCAATTTCTGCATATGGCATACATGCTTCTGGAATAGATGCTAATGCCTGTGCTCTCTTCTCTTCTGATGTAAATGATTTAGTAACTGTATATTGTGATAAATCTTCACCATACACATGTGCATCATTTCTATCACTAATAATGTCTCCTAAAGCATTAAGTGTAGTTGCAAGACCTGAAGCAGATTCTGTTGTATATTTTTTACCAACAATATCTTGCCAAACAAGTTTTAAGTCTTCTGTCATATCTACATTAAGTGTTTGACCATATTTTGTGAATCCCCAAGCTTCAGATGGTACAGCTGGTACAAGGTCATCTTCATTTACAATGTTGAAAATACTTGGATATTTATCAGCTGCATCTGCTTCTAATGTTGTATTAGGTGTTGCGAATGAATATGTATATGTATCAAAGTTTTGATCTTCTAATTTTTTACCTACAAGGTTAGCAAGAGCTCCCCCTCTAGAATGTCCTGTAATCCAGAATGTTACATCATCACCTTTTACCTTGTATCTATCAATATATTCTTCTACAAGTTCAACGATTCTGTTAGCTGCAATATCGAATC
The DNA here is from genome assembly GCF_982396655.1 of Cellulosilyticum sp. Taxonomy (NCBI): domain Bacteria; kingdom Bacillati; phylum Bacillota; class Clostridia; order Lachnospirales; family Cellulosilyticaceae; genus Cellulosilyticum; species Cellulosilyticum sp. The sequence goes on from NZ_CEVXFV010000032.1 coordinate 4,484, forward strand.
CCATGTGATTTTGTTTTTCTGTCCACTCTGAAATGTAGTCGAACTCTGCATCTTGACCCATTGCAAAGTTACTAAGCCATTCCATCTCGCCTCTAGTACCACGAATACTAATTACAACAAGTTCTTTTTTGTCTTTGCCTTTACCTATTTTTTTGTGAGCAATGTTAAATTGTGCCACATGGTTATCATCTGCATAGTTTCTTAAGTTATATTCTTTAACATCTTTTAAATCATGAGATTTGAAGACTTTGCTAATACCAGATATATTGTTAATTTCTCCATCTTCACTATCAAATGCATAAGCATATGTTGATGCATCTGCTTCATTTACTTGAAGATCAATTTTCGAAGAGTAATATGAAAGGGCTGCAAAAATTGATGATGTTCTTGCTAAATCTTGATTAAATACAGTATTATCTTGGAAGAACCAACTATCATCCCATTTGTATGAAATATCAAAGCTTTGTGTGATTTCTCCGTCCTTAGTGACTGTGATTAAGCTTTCTTCCCTTTCTGTGTATGTTTCTTTTTTACGGCTCGCCGCTACGGCTAATTGAATTGCCGAATCTGTTGTTAATGGTGCTTCTTGTTCAGCAATAATTGGAGTATCATTATTTACTGATTGAGCAAAAATTTGTGTTGGCACTGTACTCATTGTCATTGCTGCAATAAGTCCATATGCTAATATTTTTCTGTTAATCATAATTAACCTCCTATTTATTTTTACGCCATAAAACATTATCATATTTCAATCTATCTAACAACTTTTTCCAGTACTTTATTAAATTTAAAAAAACACTTAATTTAGTTTAAAAATTCGCTTAATTTAGTTCAAAAATTAAATTAGCCTATAAAGAAAGAACTTATGATGTTGTACCTTTCATAAGTTCTTTCTTAACTACTTTATGTATTTTATTGAGAAACCAACTAAAAACTTGAAATATACATATACATAAATTGTTTTCTCCCAATGATTTCACATAATTCAAAACTATGAATAATTAAAGTCTATGAATGTGAAATCTATATTATTTGCCAAGTACTTTATTTACCGCTTCAACAATACGGTCTGCTTGGAATGGCTTAACGATAAAATCTTTTGCACCTGCTTGAATAGATTCTAATACCATTGCTTGTTGTCCCATAGCTGAACACATTACAATCTTCGCATTTGCATCGATTTCTTTAATTCTCTTTACTGCTCCAATACCATCAAGTTCTGGCATTGTGATATCCATAAGCATAAGGTCTGGTGTATGTTCTTTGTAAGCATCAATTGCTTTTAAGCCATTTTCAGCTTCTCCTACAACTTCAAAACCATTTTTAACTAAAATATCTTTAAGCATCATTCTCATAAATGCTGCATCATCTACTACTACAATTCTATTTGCCATTTTACTACTTCCTTTACTTATATTTTTCTTTTATAACTTACTTTGATCTAAACCTTCAATAAGTTCTCTTGCAAACTTCACTGACATAATCTGTGCAATATTACTATCTAATGTGTTTTCAATTTCCATTCTAAAAGAAATAATTACTGCATCTTCAATATCGCTTGCAATTTCTTTCATCCATCCTTTTTTATCTTTGATAATCATTGCATTTGGTGCACTAATATCAACTAATGTATTTAGCATCTGTGAAAGTGATGTAGAAGAAGACCCCATCATTTGATTCATTGCTTCTGATATTGCACTTAAGTGTAATTCTGTAATTGGTCCCTCTTCTGCAACTCCTGGTCCCATCATCATTAAATTTGTAATAATCTTTACGTCATCTTCCTTTAGGACTAATAAATTAGTTCCTGTAACACCCTCTACCGATTTAATAGCTGTAGCTACAGCCTCATTCTTAAAGTATTCTTCAATCTCTTCATGTCCTAATACTTGTACATTAGGTGTGGTAATAGAGACCTTGCGATTATTTAAAATTGTAAATAATGTTGTTGCTGCAGTACCCATACATATATTGCTTACTTCCCCTAAAATGTCTTGCTCTCTTAATGATAAGTCATTTTTTATTTTTTCTTCACTCATGTTGTGCACCCTCTGGATAAACTCTTCTATTTTTTTGCATACCTTTATGAATTTTAGTTTACCATATTTTATTCATTTTGGAAATAAAAGCTAATAAAAATTTACAAAAAACAACTTTTTTATTGGACTGCACGTTATATCTTTTCATTCCATAAAAAAGTTGTTTCATTATATATAATATATATTCCTTTATTGGTTAACACTTAAAATATATACATAAGCATTTTCTTTCTTAGAAATCTCAAATTTCTTTAAAACCTCATATTGTTCACGTGCTCTTACTTCACGTTCCACCATTTCTTTATTTCTTGTATACATGATAATTACTGCTTCATCCTTTAAAACTTCTAAAGCTTTATTAAAGAAATCATGATAGAGCATCATCAATTCATCTTCACTCTTACGCCCCGTTTGTGCCGGCATATTCGTAAAAATTTCATCAAATAAATAATCATGTTTAAAATCAAAGAAGTCACGGTTAATAAAGTTAATTTGTGCTTTTGCTTCTCGTGCATTAATAATAGCCTTGTCTATAGCTTGCCCAAAACTATCAATTCCGTACATAGGTGTTGCTGGCACTAACTTATTACGCTCAATCAGCATCGTTCCTACACCACAAAATGGATCTAATACCTGTGCATTTTCTACTAAGTATGGTTTTGCAAGTCTTGCTACAAGTGCGGCTGTTACTGGTGAAATACTTGCAGCTACTGCATGTTTTCTATAAGCAAAGCGTTCATCCTTGATTGTATATAGTTTAAGCAGCACATTGAATACGCCATCTCTACCTTCAATGAGGCGAATTTCAAATTCATAATTAGAGGTTGAATTAATAAGCTTTCTTCCTGATTGTTGCTCTAATTTAGCCGCTAATTTCTTAGTAAAGTCACTTTTCTTATCAAGTAACATTTTACTCTTTACTTCTATTCTAAAGTAGTATGCCCCACTGCCTTCATGTCTCTCATCTAAGAATTCTAGCAGGCCACCACTACAAAGTGCCTCAGCGATAATTGCTGGTTCCATTGCTACTGTTCCTACATTTTTAAGTCTAAAGAGTAATTCTGTGTAAGTACGAATATTTAAAATCTCATTTAAATCCTTTGTACGCGCAATAACGCCTGCATTAAATTCCTTTGCCTTGCCATTTGTAATTTGCTCTAATGTTACATCTTTGTGGTCACGATTTGTGAGAAGGACTACATCAGAAAGTACATTATATCCTGTAAACTTATGCATTCTTGGTTTTTCTACTGTTAAAAGCATTTCTGTTAATGTACGAATTTCCTCATTAATATGCTTCATGCTAGTTTCTTCAAACTCACCTGTTGTAAGATAGTCTAAACGTGCTTTAAGTTTATCTGCTAAATCACTATACTCAAATTGTTTAAGTGCTTCTAGGTAATCAACCTTGATAAATAACTTTTCTTCATTTTCATAAGCTGTATAAAGTTTGCTTCTAAATTCAGGTGCTTTAATCTCACCCATAATTAAGGCAACATTTTTACGTGTTTTAGCATCTTCATCTGTCAGGAGATTTTTAAGTACCTCATAATCTCCCCCTAAAAAATATTGAAAAGCAAGCTTATTATTCTTATCTTTCAATAATTTTCTAAGCTCTATTAAATTTTTACGTACGTCTTGCCCAGCGGCAATATTATTATAAATTTCTCTTAGCATTATTTCTCCTTATTTTTACGAACTCGTTTATGCATCTACACTAACACTTTTTAGAACTTTAAGCAAGTATTCCCCCCTCTTACCATTGCCTTAGATAACTTCTTTAATTTACATTATAAAGTTTTAAAAGCACCTTATAATTTTTAAAAAGCACCTTATAATTTTTAAAAAGCACCTTATAAATTTTAAAAAGCACCTCCAAGGCTTTTGAGGAGAGATGCCTTGAAAGTGCTTTATATATATATGAGGAAATGTTATGTTTTTTTATTGGGTTTTAAGTCTATTAGTTAAAGAATTCTTTCTTACATTATTTTATGAAATAATTACATTCTTTCATGGAATGTACGGCTGATAACGTCTAATTGTTGTTCTCTTGTTAATTTAATGAAGTTTACAGCGTATCCTGATACACGAATTGTAAGTTGTGGATATTTTTCTGGGTGATCCATAGCATCTAATAATACATCTTTATGAAGTACGTTTACGTTAATGTGTTGACCTGTTTGTCCAAAGTACCCATCTAAGATACCTACCATATTTGCAACGCGTTCATTATCTGTTTTACCAAGAGTTGATGGTACTAATGAGAATGTGTATGAAATACCATCTTGTGCGTGTTCAAATGGGATTTTTGCAACTGAAGCACATGCAGCAAGTACACCTTTTGTTTCTCTACCGTTCATTGGGTTAGCTCCTGGTGAGAATGGTACGCCTGCTTTACGTCCATCTGGAGTAGCCCCTGTTTTCTTACCATATACTACGTTTGATGTAATTGTAAGAACTGATTGTGTGTATACAGAATCTCTGTATGGTGTGTGTTTTCTAACTTCATTCATGAAGTCTTCTACTAAGAAGCATGCAATATCATCTGCGCGGTCATCATTGTTACCGTATGCTGGGTATTCTCCTTCGATTTCGAAATCGATAGCAATCCCTTCTTCATTTCTAATAGGTTTAACTTTTGCATGTTTGATAGCTGATAATGAGTCTGTTGCTACCGCCATACCTGCGATACCACAAGCCATTGTTCTTAAGATATCTGTATCATGAAGTGCCATTTCAATTCTTTCATAAGCATATTTATCATGCATGAAGTGAATGATGTTAAGAGCATCTGTGTAAACTTTAGCAACCCACTCTTTTGTGATTTGGTAGTTTTTCATTACTTTGTCATAATCTAAGTATTCATCTTCTATCATTGGTTCGATACCTGGTACTACTTTAATACCTGTTTTTTCATCTACCCCACCGTTGATAGCGTAAAGTACTGCTTTAGCAAGGTTAGCACGTGCTCCGAAGAATTGCATTTGTTTACCGATTCTCATTGGAGATACGCAACAAGCGATACCATAGTCATCACCGAATTGTGGTCTCATAAGGTCATCACTTTCGTATTGGATAGCTGATGTATCAATAGATACTTTTGCACAGAAGTTTTTGTATCCTTGTGGGAATTTTTCACTCCAAAGTACTGTTAAGTTTGGTTCTGGAGCTGGTCCAATATTGTAAAGTGTGTGAAGGTAACGGAAGCTGTTTTTAGTTACAAGAGATGCACTCATATCTTCAAGCATACCACCAAGTGATTCTGTTACCCATGTTGGATCTCCTGAGAATAATTCATTGTATTCTGGAGTTCTAAGGAATCTGATGATACGAAGTTTCATAATGAATTGGTCAATGATTTCTTGAACTTCTTGTTCTGTAAGTTTTCCTTCTTGTAAATCTCTTTCAGCATAGATATCAAGGAATGTAGATGTACGACCAATTGACATTGCTGCGCCATCTTGCTCTTTAGTTGCTGCAAGGTATGCAAGGTATAACCATTGCACCGCTTCTTGGAAGTTTTCAGCTGGTCTACTTAAGTCGAATCCATACATTTGACCTAATTCTTTAAGTTCGTTTAATGCTTTAATTTGTTCTGCAAGTTCTTCACAATCTCTCATTGTTTCAGCTGTGAATACTTTTGATCTTGCTTCTTTATCTTTCATTTTGTCTTCGATAAGACGGTCAATTCCGTAAAGAGCAACTCTTCTGTAGTCACCAATGATACGTCCACGTCCATAAGCATCTGGAAGCCCTGTTACAACACCAACTTTACGTGCTGTACGGATATCTTTGTTATAAACATCAAATACACCTTGGTTGTGTGTTTTTCTATATTTAGTGAAGATTTCTTTCATTTCTGGGTCTACTTCGTAGTCGTAAGCGTGTAATGCATTTTCTACTACTCTCATCCCACCAAATGGATGACAGCTTCTTACGAGTGGTGCATCTGTTTGAAGACCAACGATTTTTTCTTTTGATTTGTCAATGTACCCTGCTGCATGAGAAGTGATTGTTGCAATAGTTTTTGTATCTGCGAAACATCCTCTTTCTCTTTCTTTTACCATGAGTTCACTAAGTTGTTCCCATAAAGCTGTTGTATCTGCAGTTGGTCCTTCTAAGAATGAATCGTCACCTGTATATTCTGTATAGTTGTTAACAATGAAATCTCTTACATTAATTTCTTCTTGCCATTTACCTGATTTAAAGTTTCTCCAATATGTCATATGCATCGTAAAGACCTGACTTTGTGTAGGCCTCTACTCCACCCCCTCTTATTTGTAAGTTTAGTTATAAATCTTGTTTTAAGTTTTCTTAATAATACATGTTTGTTTTTGTGTGTATACTGTATACAATCTTGACTTGTTTTTATTATACTATGGTAATTTTAGTTTGTAAATAGGAATTATTATTTTTTAGTATTAAATTTTTTATAACTTTTCTTACTATTTCCTTAATACAGTTTGTGATACTTCCTATCACCCCTTCAATCTCACTACTAAATTTTTGAGATTGACCAGCTAACTTTCCCAACGCCCTAAACCTTCTATTCATTATCTTTATTTTGATTTTTCCTACCTAAAAAGAGGTAATAAACTTGTATGCAACAACAAGCTTATTACCTCTTTGTCTACCTTTTATATCTCGCATCATTTTTATTGATATTGTACACGAAAATCTTGATTACAATGATGGCATCTATATATAGCTTCTTTCTCTTTCACTTCATGTATTTCCATGATTTCTTCGCAGTTTGGGCAAAGGATATAGCGTTTTAAACCATAAGGCAATTCACTTTCCTTTTCCTTAGAATCCTTAGAAAATTTGATTTTCCTTGGTACCTCTTCAAATTCATTCATGCGTAATCTAATCTGTTCTTCATGCACCATTTTTTTATCTGCTACTTTCTTAAATTCGTCCATACGTGATTCTATATTCATAGCATCGCCTCTTATTTATAAATATTCATTTTTACCTTAAATTATAAATATTATATTATCTTTTCATGTATTTTGCTACTAAATATGCAAAAAGGGGCTACTTCACGACAACAAGTGGATCTACTATCTTTTAGATTGCCATCATAAAAAAGCAATCACTATTTATTCCGCATCAATAACTGTCTGTGCCATATTGACAAGTTCATCAATATTAAAGTTATAATCATTTCCCATAATATTATAGCTAATGCCGTCCTCATACCAACTAATCGCTTGAACTTGCTGAACTTCTACTTTATCTGAGCCATATGATACTTCTAGTGCGCCAGCTGCCATAGCTTTATTATCTTCAGCTGTTAAGACGTAATTTGCTGGTACAAATTTATAAGTTTGATTATAGTAATATAAATCTATACCTTTATAAGATTCCTCTAACTTTGTTTCACCTTCATGATTTAAATACTTTTCATCTACTAACATTGTATTTAAAGAAATAGGTTGTCTCTCTTTCTCACCATTGCTGTACATAAACGTAATCTCTTTTGTCTTTGTAACTAGTTTACCTGCCTCATCTGTCATTTCACCCTTACCAATAGATGCTTTTTTATACTCAAATCCTCCAGGTAAACTCTCTACATATTTAGGTAAAAATCCATTGTCGTTCTCAACTTTTTCTTGGGTTGGAAAAGAATTATATGCTGTATGTGAGCGGCTGATCCAACTTCCTGATGTTGCTGCTGCCACAGCTGTAATAGAACCTACAATCAAACATAACCCCGCTACTAATGCCACACGTTTTTTACGACCTAAACTAAATCCTTTATTTTTCATAGTATTTCTTTGCTCCTCTTCATATATATTTTTTCTAATCTTATTAAATAAGTCTGGTGATACTTCAATATCTTCTACTTCCTGATTTAATACAATTTTAATGTTTTTATCTTCCTTACAATTTCTCATAACCCAAATGCCTCCCTTTTTATACGACTTTCTTCTATTAAACTTACTTTCAATTTTCTTCTAGCCGTATGTAGCCTAGATTTTACAGTCCCTTCTAAGCAGCCCATGACTTTAGCAATTTCTTTAACAGAAAGCTCATTATAATAGTAGAGAACGATGGTTGTTTGTAATTTATAATCTAACTTTAAGACTTCCTTATAAATTTCACTTTTTGTTTCTCTTACTTCTATTTCATTAGGAATTGTAAGGTCCTGTTTCTTTTCGATTACTTCATTGATCTCTTCTGTTGGAATAAGGGTATTTTCCTTTTTCATATAGCGCCATGCGATTCTAGTTAGTAATTTAAAGAACCAAGTCTTAAAGTACTCTGGGCTTTTAAGACTTTTGATAGAAAGATAACATGTCGTAAAAGCCTCTTGTACAATGTCCTCACTTGTGTATTTATTTCTTGTCAGCAAATAAGCTGTTCGCATTGCTTTATATTTATACCTTTCAAATAATTGTTCAAAAGCTTGCATATTTCCTTCTTGTACATTTCTTATAAGCTCTATTTCCTCCAAAACTTTTTCCTCCTTTATTAGGTGCACCTATCTATATAGAGACAAAACATTTCTATTTGGTTCATTCATTCAATAACTTTTTAATAATTTTTTATAAAAGAAAAAGCTGCTCATACCATATTTACGTATGAACAGCTTCTTCACTATGAGATTTTATTAATTTATATAACACCTTATACCATAATATTCTACGTTATAGTATTTTTATACTATAGTACCATATCTTAATACATTCGCAAACCGGTAATATATCCCATGGATAATTACAGTTTATAAATATAAAGTCCATATAGCTTTTACTTTAGGATTGTACCATAAAATTTTAAGATTGCATCATAAAACTTTAACGTTGTATCTTAAAACTTTAAGATTCCATCATAAAACTTTATGATTGTATCATAAAGAGAATGATTGCACTTAAATTAAGGCATGCACATACAAGATAAAGTACATGAACAGCTTGTTTCTGTGTTAAACCTTGAGCTGTTAATCTGAAATGTGCTTGACTCGTATCCCCTATATAAATAGGTCTACCTTCTTTCATACGTTTAAATATCACATAGATATTATCAAAAATTGGTAGCCCCAAAGCCAATACTGGCACGAAAATCGAAAACATTGTTGCTTGCTTAAATGCACCATCTAATGAAATAATGGCCAACATAAAACCTAAAAATGTCGCACCTGCATCGCCCATTAAAATTTTAGCTGGGAATCTATTGTATTTTAAATATCCTAAGCAAATGCCTACTAATATAATTCCCATCATAGCTGCAGAATAATCCCCCATGGCTCTTGCTACAATAAACAAGGTAATTGCTGAGATACAACTTACACCACCTGCTAAACCATCCATTCCATCTGTGAAGTTAATAACTGTTGTTACACCAAATAACCATATAATGCTTAAGGTAAATTGTAATAAAGTTGGTAGTAATATGTACTCTCCATTTAATGGGTTAGTAAAACCTACGAACTGTACACCACCTTTATACACTAATGCACAGGCAATTAGCTGGACAATCATCTTAGGCCATGCAGCTAAATCCTTACCTTTAATTTTATACCAATCATCCACCATTCCTATAGCAAATATAATTGTAGAGCTTGCTAAAATATAAAGTATTTTCGTATTGACCTGCTTCATAGCTAAAAAGTATACAATCCAAAATATAAAAAATAGACCTACTGCTGCTAAATATGGTTTTGCTTCTTTATGAATCTTCCTTGAATCAGCCTTAGGCTGTTCCATATAATTAGTCTTACAAGCCACTTTTCTAAGCACCGGCGTCACTAAAACCATCAAAATCCACGATATGAAAAAAGCAATAAAATAACTCATAATAGCCTCCATCATCATTTCTTATGTTATTCTTTCAATTTTCTATATAATATACCTCTTGTCATAATTTTTCAATACTTTTTGTTTATCATGCAAGCTCTTCTTTCACTTCATCTATTCTTAAGTACTACACGTCTACTTTATAGAGAAACCAACTAAAACCTTAAAATATACATGTAGGTCAATAGGTTTCTCTCAATGATTTCACATGACTAAAAATCATGAATAACTAAATCTATATAAATGTGAAATCTATATGTCCAAAAATCATTTAATTATTCTTAAATTTTTGTAGAAATCAACTTAAATAAGTCAACTTATGTACAGATTCTTCTAACAGTTTATCTTATAATAACCTTATTATTACATGAAATAACAGGGGGATTACACATGAAACTAGGATTAAAAAGAAAAGCGTGCCTAATTATGTTAGCAATGACAATGACTACTGGCACAGTTGCAACACCTTTATTTGCGGCTGAGACTATATCACTCAAAGATTTATCAGTAAAAACAATTGCTATAATAGAAACAGAACCAAACTTCTCAATCAATGGCGCTTTCCATGAACTAGACTATGGTTATTTATTAAAACCAATCATGAAAGATGACAAATCAAGTGCTGAAACAATGATGGCACCTTTAAGAGATATTTTTGAAAAACTTGCTGCTACTTATAGCTATAATGAAAAAACAGGTGAAGTAAAAATGATGCTCAATGAGCAAACACTTACTATGAAAGTTAGCTCTACAGAAGCTTCTTTAGAAGGTAAAAAATTAACAGCACCTTATGCACCAGAGCTTATTGATAATGAAGATGGCGAAAAAACACTTTATTTACCTGTTAAGTTTGTATTTGAAAGTCTAGAAGCTAATGTAACATGGGATAGTAAAAGAAAACGCCTTGTAGCTACTTGTATTATGACACCAAGACAAGGTGGCGATGATTTTAAAACAGGCGGCGACTGGACATTTGGTTCGCTTCTTGAAAAAACAGCCAATGACTATGCAAGTTCAACGGCTCAAAAGGTAGCTGACAATATCATTGCTTTCCAAAATAGTAATGGTGGCTGGATGAAACTTGTAGATGCTGTAGATATGACCGAGTCTATCAAGGATCAATCTGCTACGCTTCTTAAATCTACCATTGATAATGATGCCACGATTACGGAAATGCGTTTCTTAGCACAAGTTTATACTGCTACAGGTAATAAAAAATATGCTGAAAGCTTTATGAAAGGTCTTGATTATCTCATCAAAGGCCAATATAGTAACGGCGGTTGGGCACAGTATTTTCCAGTAGCAACAGGTTACTTTAAAAATATTACGATTAATGATAATGCCATGGCTAATGTACTCGAACTTTTATTAGATGTCGTACAAGCAGATCCAGGTTATGAATTTGTAAGCAAAGAATATCCTAGTAAAATTCCATCTGTACAAAAGTCTATTGATAAAGGTATTGATTGTATCTTAGACCTCCAAATTGAAGTAGATGGTGTAAAAACAGCTTGGGCGTCTCAATATGATGAAATAACTATGGCACCTGCTTTTGGCCGTGCTTATGAAGTACCTTCTATTGCTACGCAAGAGAGTGTAAGACTTCTCCAATTCTTAATGCGCCTTGAAAATCCAAGCCCAGAAATAATTGATGCTGTTAACTCAGCTATGACATGGCTTGATACCGTAAAAATCGAAGGCAAAAAAATAACTACTATAACAGACTATAGCCTTGAATTTGGTTCAAACCGCGTACTTGTAGATGATCCAAATTCAACAGTTTGGGCACGTTTCTATGAAATTAATAGTGACTTCAAACCTGTTTTCTCTGGTAGAGATAGTGTTATAAAATATAGCATGGAAGAAATTTCTTATGAAAGAAGAAACAAATACAGTTGGTATGGTAGCTACTTAAATGATAAGGTAAAAGCACAATACTCAGAGTGGCTTAAAACAATTAAAAACTAATAAAAAGTGGGTGTTCCAAAAAATCTAATTGATTACTTAGGAACACCCACTTTTTAAAATTATTAGCAGTTAATTGCTATGGTTTTAAACCTTATTTCTTTCTTCTAAGAATTTCTGTATACGCAAGTAATAATGGTGCAACCCCTTTTGCTTCGTTTTCTACAACTGGTTCTGAAATATAGTATTCAAATGAACCGTCACGTGAATCTGGGCGGCCAAGTCCTGCTACTAAACAGATTCCGCCAAGGTTCATTTCACCATCTTTTTCATATAAATATTTATCACAAATACCATTGAATGCTTTTTCACCATATGCAGCGTAGCTTTCTGGTAAGAATCCCATTCTTACACCTTTTAAGATAGCAAACGCCATAATTGCACTACCGCTTGTTTCAAGGTAGTTTCCTTCTCTGTCCCCTTGATCAACTACTTGATACCACATACCACTTTCATGTTGGAATTTAAGAAGTGATTCAATAAGATCCGTAAAGATTTGCATAAGTTTATTGTACATTTCTGTATAGCTCTTATCCATTTTCTCTAATGTATCAATAAGTGCCATCACAAACCAACCAAGGGCACGAAGCCAGAAGTTCTTAGAAAGTCCTGTTTCTTTATCACACCATTTTGCTTCTCTAGAAGAATCATATCCATGGTAGTATAAACCTGTTTTAGGATCTTTCATAAGTTTCTCTACATTGCAGAATTGATTAAAGATATCATCATAATGTTCTTTATTGTTAAATCTTGTTTCATATTCCATGTAGAATGGTTGTCCCATATAGAGACCATCTAGCCAAACTTGATTTGGATAGATTTTTTTGTGCCAGAAGTTACCTTCTTTAGTACGTGGTTGAATTTTGATTTGTTCATATACTGTATCAATTGCTTTGCGGTATCTTTCTTTACCTGTGATATCATAAAGTTCAAATAATACCTTACCAGAGTTTACATTATCTATGTTTAACTCGTGAATATCATAATCATTGATTGACCCATCTTCTCTTACATGATATGTAATAAACTCATCAGCAAATTTTAAATACTTTTCACCCTTTGTAATCGCGTACATCTCTAAAAGAGCTTTAATCATACAACCATCGATGTAGTTCCATGTAGGTGGCTTACCTTCTAAAATTTTTTCGATATTCCAGATTGGTCTCTCTGGTGTACTTTTATCAATTAGCTCTTCGATGTAATTTCTAAGCATATCCATGTTCCGTTTTCCTCATTTCCCTAAGTTCTTACGTGTTAAACACTATTTTTATTTTACCTTAAACTTTTAGGCTTGTCTCTAAAAGCTGAAATTTAAGGAATAAATATGTAGTATTTATGCATTTTGGATATATTTTGTCAAATTTTATTGACCTAAGTTTTTCTTTGTTCATGAAATACTTATATGAAGTTGCTATATTAATATAAAATAAACTACAGCTTGATTAAAAAATATTTTAGAAAGGATTGTGACTATGGAAAAGAAAAGTTTATGTATGGGACTCGCATTAGGCATTGGTTGTCTCTCTTTCTTGGCTATTATTAATGCCCTATTCTATCATTTTACTCACTTAAAAATGGATGTTCACTTACAAAATAACATTGAAACGACTATTGAAACAGATTCAACTATAGACTTTTCAAAGGTCACAGACTTTGACTGGGATACTCTATATGTTTTTACGCCCTATTCTTCTCCTAATGAAATATTAGATGAAGACAATATTATTACATTTAACTCTAATTTTAATATTGAATATCTGGACTCGATTGTCATGTTAGGTTTCGTAAAAGACTATTATCTTGTTGCTTATGTAGAATTACCGCGTAGCCACGTTACTAATTTGTCAACTATCTCTATGCGTTTTTCTAAAGATACGGCTATATTTAAAGTACGTCCTGTCGAAACAAATACTGATGAAAATTATACCCAAAAAGCTATTGCTTTTTGAAGGTATGCTAAAAGGATATGAAAAGACTTAAAATAAAAAGTTAATGAATTACTCTATAAACAAAAAATGGATATTATGAAACTATAGCTAGTTTCATAATATCCATTTTTTATAATTAGTTAGCCGCCCAGTTGCTGCTGCGGCTTATGGCTTTTGACCAGCCTTGTAGGAGCTGTTCTTTTTTATCTTCTGCTAAATCTGGTTCAAATGTTCGCTCTAGACACCAGTTCTTCGCAATTTCTTCTTTGTCTTTGAAGTAGCCTACTGCTAATCCGGCTAAATATGCTGCACCTAAGGCTGTTGTTTCTACAACCTGTGGTCTTTCTACTTTTACACCTAAGAGGTCAGCTTGGAATTGCATCAAGAAATCATTTTTACTTGCGCCGCCATCTACCTTCAGCATGCATAAATGCATTCCTGCATCTTGCTCCATGGCTTTTAGTACATCTACTGTTTGATAAGCAATAGCTTCCACGGTGGCACGTATAATATGTGCTTTTGTCGCACCTCTCGTAAGCCCTACTATTGAACCTCTTGCATAAGGGTCCCAATAAGGCGCACCAAGTCCTGCAAAGGCTGGTACTACATAAACGCCATTGCTATCTACAACACTTCTTGCATAAACTTCACTTTCCTCAGCCGTCTTAATAAGACCTAATTCATCTCTTAACCACTGAATGGCTGCACCTGCCATAAAGATACTGCCTTCTAAAGCATATTCAATTTTACCATCTATTCCCCAGGCAATGGTTGTAAGAAGCCCATGTTTAGAACTCACTGCACGCTCCCCTGTATTCATCAGTAAAAAGCAGCCTGTACCATATGTACTTTTGGCTGCGGCCTTACTAAAACAAGTTTGCCCAAATAATGCCGCTTGTTGGTCTCCAGCTACTCCCCCTATAGGAATGCTTCCATTAAATAATGCTTTATGTGTCTCACCAAATAAGCCACTAGACGATTTAACCTCTGGCAACATCTGTCTTGGAATGTCTAACTTTTTAAGTATTTCCTCATCCCACTCTAAAGTATGAATGTTAAAAAGCATGGTTCTTGCTGCATTAGAATAATCCGTTGCAAATACTTCCCCCTTTGTAAGGTTCCACATAAGCCAGGTATCTACCGTACCAAATAACAATTCACCTTGTGCTGCCTTTGCTCTAGCTCCTTCTACATGGTCTAAAATCCATTTAAGCTTAGTTGCAGAAAAATAAGCATCTATAATAAGTCCTGTCTTTTCTTTAATGATTTTATCAAAGCCTTCTTCTTTCAATGCATCGCAATAAGCTGCTGTTCTTCTACATTGCCATACAATAGCATGATATACTGGTTTTCCTGTGACTTTATCCCATACGATAGTCGTTTCTCTTTGATTGGTAATACCAATAGCTGCTATATCCTTAGCTTCTAATTGTACCTTTTCTAAACAGGCTTTAGCTACTTTAAGCTGCACATCCCATATTTCCAAGGGGTCTTGCTCTACCCACCCTTGTTTAGGATAATACTGTTTAAACTCTTGTTGTGCCATGCTTTTTACATTGCCTTGTTTATCAAATAATATAGCTCTTGAGCTAGTTGTTCCTTGATCCAAAGCTAATATATATTTCTTCATTCTTACACTCCTATCGCTTTACTTGTCTATGCTCAGTATATCTTATTTGCCCTGTTTTTTAAATATTGAAAGCTGCTTTTAGTACTTCTATACGTCTTTGAACATTTTCTTTGGTAATTTTGCTATTTTTAACCGCATCATAGCCATGTACTGTACCTGTTGTTTGATATATTGTCACATTTATGCCATGTGATTTTAATAACTCGCCATAGGCTTTTCCTTCATCCCTTACTGGATCAAACTCAGTAAGTTCTATGTAGGCTGGTGGTAATTTTTCAAAATCAGTCGTTGCCATAGGCGATGCATAAGGTAACATATTTGCCTTGCCGTTTCGTATATCCTTTAACCCATCCCTTAAATAAATTTCCCACATATAATTATTCATAGGCGTATTCCATACTGGTGTATCTATAAATTCTCTCATGGAAGCTGTATCCTGTTTATAATCTGTCGCAGGATAACATAAGAGCTGCATACAAAGCTTTAAATCCATTCTATCTCTTGCCATCTGTGCTACTGCTGTAGCTAATGTCCCACCTGAGCTATCTCCTGCTACTGCTATGCGGCTTTTATCTATCCCTAACTTTTCAGCATTTTCTACAACCCATTCTAACGCACTATAAGAATCCTCTAATCCCACTGGGAATGGGTATTCAAAAGCTAAACGATAGTCTACGTAAACGACTTTACACCTTGCACCTATTGCATATTCTCTAATGAGCCGTTTATGAAAATCTAATGCGGGTACCACAAAAGCTCCCCCATGATAATACATTAAACAAGGTGCATTGCCTGATAGTTGATGCGGCTCTATAATCTGTATCTCTACTAACTCCCCATCAAAGCTAGGTATCATAAACTTAGTTACCTTAACCTCTTCATCCGTTGCATTCTCCCGCCAAACTCGTCTTCCCATCACGCTATTACTTGCCATGCTCTTTATAGCCGCTTCTCCTGTCATATTTTTAGGCCCTCTTGATGACATTTGGGCAAAAATTCTAAAGTCCTTACTAATATTATATTTGTTTTCCATACCTTCACCCCTATCGATCTATAATCTATTATATAGATTTCATATCTATGATTAATATTGTAATCCTATTTTTTAAATTTAGTATGCACTTGGTCATTTTATTTAAAAATAGCAATATTACCGAAACTCCTTCCCAACAAATAAAGGAGCATTACATTAATAACCAAATTAAATGTAACATGCTCCTTCATAGTACTTTATTTGCTGATAAATGTATTGCAACAGGTGTCTTCTAGATGACAAGCTGTAGTCGCACCACTAATTTCTACATCTACAGCTAAACATTCATGATTGCAGTTAAATACACACTCAATTGCACTACAATTAACATCTACTTCTTCTTTTGGTCCCATTGAACAATTGCTCGCTACGTATTCAGATTCTACAAAGCTCTCACAGTTGGTAGCATCAGGATTACTAGATACCTGATCGCCTACTTTAATCTGCGATAAGCAACAATGGTACTCTTCATTATAAGAACAATTTTTAACATCACATCTTAAATTTGGCATAATATTTCTCCTTCAAATGACTAATGTTTTTAATGTTTTCATCTCACTATTATGGGAGATTTATGCAGGTTTTATTCTTTCTCTTCTTACATTTTATTGCAACATAGATTTCACATTGATAAGTTTTAGTTATTCATAGTTTTTAGTTATGTGAAATCATTGAGAGAAACCTATTTACCTATATGTCTATTTCAAGGTTTTAGTTGATTTCTCTATATAGATTTCACATTGATAAGTTTGAGTTATTCATGATTTTTAGTCATGTGAAATCATTGGGAGAAACCAATTTACCTATATGTCTATTTCAAGGTTTTAGTTGGTTTCTCTATATAGATTTCATATGTATAAGATTGAATTATTCATCATGTTCTAGTCATGTGAAATTATTAAGAGAAACCTATTTATGAGATATATCGCTTAAAGTTATAATTGGTTTCTCTATATGTTGGTGATTTATTATAATACCTTAAAACTCTGGAGAATACTTATGATTAAATTAATAGCAACATGTATGGCCTTTGGTGATTATCTAAATGACGTAGAAATGATGCAAAGCGTTTACTATAGCTATGCCATGGAGAATGCCCATGAAGACTTATTGCAAATAGCACGATTTAAGGCTGCTAGCAATGACAATCATGGTGTCATCCTCAAAATCCAAGAAATGCTAGATAACAATTTTATGCCTCTAGCAAAATAAATCAAAAATTAAAGGGTTCTAATTTTTCTTAAGTATGCTTAAAAAAATTAGAACCCTTTACTCTTCATATAACCTTCTAATCTATAAAACTAATCTATAAAATTAACCTATAAAATTATGTTTTTTAAAACTATTATAGATTCCATTCTCTTCTACTGAATCTGTTATCTCATCTGCTACTTCTTTGAGTGCTTCAATTGCATTTCCCATTGCTATTCCTAAGTCTACAAATTGTAACATTTCCATATCATTAAGGCTATCACCATAACCTACTGTATCTTCTTTATTTAATCCTAAGTGTGCTAAAACATATTCTATTCCTGATGCCTTATGCACATTCGGTATCATCATCTCACCGCTATTTCCACCCCAGAATTCCATAGAGTTAGGAAGTACAATAATTTCTTTAAATTCTTCCTTAAGTGCTTCTATAGATAGTCTTGAGCCAAAGAAAAGTACTTTACAAATATCATCCCTTACAAGGTCTGCTCCCTCTACCATATGGTCAATTAATCCTTGCATATGCGCTTCAATCTGTTCTTTGTCCTCTGGATGTGCCGCTATATTGGTAGCCATACGTTCTGTGAAAAACTTACGTGTATGACGACTTACATATGTTTTATCTATTGCTTCTAAACAAAAGTGTATTTCATTAGCATCTAAGAAACTTACTAAATGTTTAATTGTTTCTACTGGCATAAATTCTTGTCTAATAACTTTACCTTGAACTTCCACATATCCTCCTGCTGAGCAGATTCTACCATCTACTTCTAACTTTGCAGCCTCACCTACAACTTCTACTTTTGAACGCCCTGTGCATAAAAATACAAGGTGACCATTTTCTCTTGCTTTACGGATAGCTTCTTTAGTAGTAGCCGGCATTACTCCATGGTGGTTTACAAGTGTTCCATCAATATCACAAAATATTACTTTCTTATTCATGCTAAATCCTCTGTCTCTTTCAATCTTTTTATAAATACTTTTTATTATAGTAGGCGTCTACTATAATCTCTTCTATTATAAACTATTTCTTCACTTTATAATAATAAATTAATAATATGAATGCACTGTATATTTGTGGAAGATTGCCTCTCTTATTCATAACCTACTCTTTTATTTAGCTGTTTTTTTCTTAAACATTTACATAACTTCCGTACTTTTTTCTTATATACCTTCTTTAGCTGTTCATTATAACAAATTCACCTTTTCTTTTTTAGCTATTTTGTACATTTATTTGAGCGTCAGATTGCTTACAAACATCCCTTCTTCACAATAATCACACAAAAACATCATATTCTCTACATTTCCCAGATATATATTAATACTATAAAAGAAAAAGCTTTTTATATTTCTTTTTCTTTTACTCCCCATTTAATTTAATATATTGAGTAAGGTGCTCGGTATACCTTATTCCCAAAAAAGAAGGTTACCCCCAACGACCTTCTTTTTTGGCTTTTAAAACCAACTTCACATCTATAACCTTTATTTATTATGGTTTAGTAATGTGAAATTCTTCCTTCTTTATTTTAATAACACGACTTTGAGTTCTTGATTAGCATATATTTCATATGCTATAATGGAATTAATAATCTCGTGAGGGAGTAGTTTGCGTATAAAGTATTACTTTATACGTGACAAGTCAACATAGTGATTGTAGGGCCTAAAACTTTTACAATCTGGCTTGTCTTAATGAACAAGACTCATGTGTAGCTTTGTGCTACGCATGAGTCTTTTATTTTTGCCCAAAATAAGATTAATTAAACTAAAGGAGAAATGAATATGGGAATTTTTGAATTAATTTTAATCGGAATAGGTCTTAGCATGGATGCTGCGACTGTATCAATGACTAATGGGATGATCTATAAAGACCTCAAAAAAGATAAGGTTATTGCAATGCCACTTTTCTTTGGTGGCTTTCAAGGGCTTATGCCACTTCTAGGTTTCTTTTTAGGTGGACTTGTTTCTAATCTCATCACACAATATGCTAATATCTTAGTCTTCTTAATCCTTGGCTTCATCGGTGGTAAAATGCTGCTAGATGTCTATAAGGATTATAAAAACCCAGAGCAAGAAGATGAAATCCAAGAAGGAAGCCTTACTTACAAAATGCTCTTCATCCAAGCAATTGCTACAAGTATCGATGCCTTTGCTGTAGGAATCGGCTTCAGCGCAATGGGTGTAAATGTTGTCACTTCATCTGCAATCATTGCTCTTACTACAGCAGTCTGTTCACTTATTGCAATCTTCATTGGTAAGAAATTTGGATCAATCTTTGAAAGTAAATCAACACTTATTGGTGGTATCATTTTAGTAGCTATTGCTATTAAAGCATTATTTTAAATTAAGGGGCGGCACAAAAGTGCTGTCCTTTTTTGTGTGTATTTTAGGGAAGTGTGGATAAATTTTGCTGAGCATTAGGTGAGTAATGTCGTACTACTTGCTAAGTGTTAAAAGAGGAATAATAAAAAGCGTATTGTTGTGCCTCAATTTCAGCCATAACAATACGCCTTTTTATTTAGTTAGTCTTTAACTGCTTGTTTCCTTCACTTTTTACAGTTCATTGTTTGTCTGCTTGACTACTTAATGAATCTTGCAATGACTGTTGCCATCTCAGCTCTTGTGAGGATTTGGTTTGGTGCCATTTTTGTTGCACTTTGGCCTTGAAGGATGCCTTTAGATACTAAGTAGCTTAAAGCTTCTTTTTGAGCATCTGTTACATCTTTTAAGTCTTTGAAAGCTGATAAATTTGTTGTATCGATCGCTTCTTCTACCTCTACAGCCTCTTTGAGCATAACTGCCATTTCAGCTCTTGTCAGTGCTTTGCCTTCTGTTTCAACTGAAACTTCTTTGCCTGTTAAACGTTCTAATAATGTTGCAAAATCACCTGCTTTAATTTGTGCCTTTGGTGAGAATTTTTCTTCTGTCGTACCAATTACAAGGTGTTTTGCTGCTAAAATTTCGATTTCTTCTTGTGCCCAGTGTCTTTGAATATCTGTGAATGTTTGTGTACTTTCAGCTAAGATAACTTGTCCATTTATCACACTAGAAGTTACGAATTCATTGCCTACTACTTTACCATCAAGGTATGTCCATTTCCCATCATTTACTACATATGCCACTAATTTATTTGGATTTGTTACTTTTTTACTTGGAATTTCAAAATGCATAGTTACTGCTTGTTCTGCATTTGTTACTACCTTACCATTTACTTTAACTGTTAAGTTAAATCCTGTTAAAGCATTACGATTTGTTGGGAGTGCTTCTTGAACAGCTTTTGTTGTCACATCTGTTGTTTCAATATCTATATTCACGTTATTTGCCGCTTTTAAGAGTTCACCTTGAACAACGACATTGGCATTTTCAAGTTTAATAACAAGTTCTTTTCCTTGCGTATTTAATGCTTTTATAAGTGATTTTTCTAATGTTACATTTACTTTATCTAAGTATTTATTATCTTGTTTTGCTTCGAAAACTACTTGTTGCACTTTATCATTTGATACATCACTTAATTTATCTGAAAGTGTTACACTTACTTTCCCATTTTCAGTTGTCATTGTGACACCAGCTACTGCATTATTATTTGATGTTGCACCTTGGCCGCCTGTACTTGTGCTACCGCTGCTTATATTATCATCATCATCTGAACTTGTACTTCCGCCTGGTAGTTTTACATCATTCATATTTAAACGAATCATAATTGGATCGTGGTCACTTAATTGCTCTGTTTTTGCACATATAGAATTAATATGCATAATCTCTACTTCTGTAGCTGATTCTAAATATTTTGTCACTAAGATATTATCAAGTACTTGTGATTTACCTTGATAGTTATATGTAAAGCGTTCTGTTTCTTCTAAGCTATAAAGCATATTGTGAAGCTCTTCACCTGCTAATGCTTTAAGTGGATTTGAAAATTGATAATCGTTCATATCTCCAAGTACTACAATCTTCGCATTTTTATCTTCTGCTAAGATTTCTTTTACAAAGTTATTTACAACTTTAGCTTGTTCAATACGTTTTGCTTCTGATGTTAAAACGAATGGTTGATTGCTACCATATGCTGCTTGGTCGCCGCCTTTTGAACTAAAGTGATTTGCAATAACAATGACACTTTCTCCATTAAAAATGAATTCTGCTGCTAATGATTTTCTTGTATTTGAGAATACTTCATTATTCGGATCAATCCTTCCTGGATTTAATGAAAGCCCTACTTTACCATCTTCTTTTTTAACAACGCTTACTGCTTCATCTGCTTTTCCTGCTTGGCCTTCTGCAAGTTGCACGCGGTCTGTACGATAAATCATTCCCACACGAATATTTCCACCTGGTGCACCCCCATCAAGATTGTTTACTGGTGCAATCTCAATGTATTCATAGTTCATGTTTTCACCACCAGGTTGTGCCTTAATGGCCTCAATGATACGTTTATATACGAGATCCGCCTCTACCACTGCATCATCTGTAGCTCCTGTGTTATCTTGGATTTCTTCAAGCCCAATGATATCTGGGAATAATAAGTTTTTAGCAATTACACTACCAATCTCATCAAACTTACTTTGTGACTCTGTTCCACCTAAGTTTTCTACGTTAAATGAAGCAATACGAAGGCCATCTTCTGTTTCATTTAATGATGTTACTGGACTCATATCATAAGATGCTCTTTGTACTTCTGGAAGTTCCTCAGATACCAATACTTTGTAAACGCTACCTGTATAACTCATTACACCTACTACAGAATCAGTAAACTGATCACCTACATTAAGGTCTGTTCTTACACTTTCAGCACCATTTGCAAGCGTAATAATCTCTGGATGTAAATTATCTTCTGTAATAACTACGCCGCCCTGTGCTGATAACCCATTTGCAGAATGCTTTCCTTCATCTGGTACAACTGTAAGCTCATAAGCTGTACTTCCGACTACTTGTGCCCCATTAATTTGAACACGCATACCTTCTAAGCTTTCAAAGAAGTCAATGCTATCTTCTTCTGGGTCAAACTTTGTAAAACTATCATTATCAATAATTTTGTTTGGTGGAATTCTTCCTTCATCTCCAATAACAACTGGTGCTGGAAGCTTGCCACCTTCTTCTAAAACATTTTCACCTGTTAAATTTACTACTGAAGAATAGATTTGAGTTACTGAAAGTTGTGCTGCATCTGATTGCTTTTCTTCTACTTTCCCTGTTACCTCTACAATGTCTCCTACTTTTACTTTCTTTGCATTCGTGCTAGATGCAGATACATAAATCCCTTCTGATGTTGCATCATCATCATCTCTATCTTCTTCTAAACTCTCAATATAGAATCCCGATGTACCATTTTTAACTGTAACAACCCCTCTAATATCTGAAACTGTTTTATTTTCAAACACAGAAGTATGTGAAGCACCTTGAATATCTGAAATCTTAATTCCTTCTTCAGAAGTAACAATGACTGTACATGTAAACTTTACGCCATCTAGTTCTCCTGTTACTTTATAATTTCCTACCTTGTTTGTATCAACTGCTACTACTTCTTCTTCATTCCAGTTGATTTCACATTCTACAACTTCACCATCTCTTACAACCTCAACCTTTGGTAGTGTAAATGTTTCACCTTTTGTAATGACTAAATCTGAGATGCTCCCCATTCCTTTAGTTGGTTTTACATCATCCGGACTTACAACTGTTAATTGACGCGTATTTCCGTATCTTGCGCCAAAAGCAGTTACATCATAAGTCTCAAAGCCTTCTTTAACATCTGATGCAATTTTATAAATATCTATAGAACCTGTTGCATCTGTTAAACTAGTATTTCCTGATGTATTAATTTTACCTAAAACTACATCCTTAAATTTAATAAGTACTGACTCATAGTTCTCAGGATTTGCAAGATACTGCGCTACTGTTACTTCAATAGGTGCAATCTGCTCCACTGTCTCTAACTTTGTAACCTTAGCTGATTTTACTTGTACCAAACTATTATAAGCATCTGTTGTTGCTTCAATTTCTACCTTATCACCAGGATTTACATAGTCACCTTTTCTTGACCCATAGACATATATCCCAACTGTCCCATCTTGAACATACATACTTGATGCGTTAACTCTTGTTACAACACCTTGGAATGTAACGTTTTCTCCTTTTGTTCCTGAAGATACTCTTTCTCTAATTTCTGAGATTGATGTGATTTCTTTTTCAGGTACAACTGCTCCGCCTGTCGCCACTGTACTTACAATATTTTGTTTAACTAATTCTTCGTGTGCATATGTATTAATATAATTAAAGCTTAATGTACTTCCAACTGCTACCGCCATAGCAAGTGTTGCGGCTAATCTTTTTTTCATTCCTTGATGTCTCATTTTTGCCTCCTAGAATTAATCATTCTTCCGAACATTTTTTATTTGAACCTATTTTTTGTTCGTTTTTATATTATAATAATAATTTTCCTACCTTATGTCAACAAAATTTTACAAACAATTTTTTTTAATTCACTTAATGATTTTGCAAGACAATATTTCCGTAAATGGTTATACTAGATAAGAGTATATAATGTAGTGACACAGGCTAATAACTCAATTAAGTACATTATATTTATAAAGGAGAACAATATGATTTATATTAAAGACGTTACTTTAAATGAAGTAGATGCCCTTATTATTCCAGTATTTGAAGATAAAGAAACTCAAATAGAAGAATTACAAAAGCTCAGAGCTAGCGAAACTTTCATCGGTAAAGAAGGTGAGCTTTTCGTTTCTACTACTATAGCCGAAACTGTAAAATATACAATTTATGTTGGTATCGGTAAAATGATTGATGAAAAAAAAGGATTAGCACTTAGAGATGCTCTTAGTGAAGCTACACGCAAAGCAAAGGCTCTTAAAGCTAAAAAAGTGGGGGTACGCCTTGCACTTAGTCCAAAACTTTGCATTGGTGGCAATGTTAAAATTATTACAGAAGCCATGTACCTTGCAACTTATCAATTTGACAAGTATAAAACTAATGACACTAATGAAAGTAAGAAACCATTTGATGAAGTTTATATCATCGGCGTACCTACTTCTAAATTAGAAGATGAACAAGAAGTACTTGCAACAAGCCTTAATGTAGTAGAAGGCGTAATGATTGCTAGAGACCTCGTAAACGAACCTTCTAATATCATCTATCCAGAAACACTTGCAAATTATGTTATGGATATGGGTAAAAAATGTGGCCTCGAAGTAGACGTAATGGATGAAAAGCAAATTAAAGAACTTGGTATGGACGCTTTCCTTGCTGTAGGTATGGGGTCAGAAAAGAAACCTCGTCTTATCGTTATGCGTCATAAAGGAAATCCTGAAGATGACTATACGCTAGGTCTCATTGGAAAAGGTTTAACTTATGATACAGGTGGCTACTCACTTAAACCAACTGATTCTATGAAAACAATGCATAGTGACATGGGAGGGGCCGGTGCTGTAATTGGTACAATGTATGCCCTTGCTAAAAACAATGTCAAACAAAATGTTGTAGCTGTTGTTGCTGCTTGTGAAAATGCTATTTCTGGTGATAGCTACAAGCCAGGTGATATTATCTCTTCTATGTCTGGTAAAACAATTGAAATCTTAAATACAGACGCAGAAGGCCGTCTCACACTTGCTGATGCTATGACTTATATGATGCGTAAGGAAAAAGTTAACGAGGTCATTGACCTTGCCACACTTACAGGCGCTGTACTTATGGCACTCGGCACAAGCACAACCGCCGTTATAACTAATAATGAAGATTTCTATAATCGTCTTCTCGCTTCTGCACGTAAAACAGGAGAGCAATTCTGGCAACTTCCTGCTTTTAAAGAATATGCAAAAATGAATAAAAGCGAAGTAGCTGACCTTAAAAACTTAGGCGGCAAACTTGCTGGAACAATTACTGCTGGATTATTTGTCGGTGAATTCGTAGAAAATGATATTCCTTGGATGCACCTTGATATAGCCGGTACTGCATGGCATGAAGCAACTAATAGCATTAATGCAAAAGGCGCAACTGGTGCACCAGTGAGAACACTCTTCCATCTTGTGAACGCAAGATAAAGATTGGGTGTGATAGGAGGTTCGCTGTTGTCAATGATTACAGGCACCCATTAAGTGAACTATGCTGCTTGTGAAAGATGGGTATATTATGCGGTTTCTAAAAAAAACATGCCGCTAAATATAGATATAAATATAGCTCCCTGATAGGGAGCTATATTTATATCTATATTTAGGATATCTAATTTAACCCTTTTGTTATAAGGTATTAAAACTGTAAACTTATTTATAGAGCATATTAAAAAATAATACTAAATCACTATACCCTATAGTCATTCTATAACCCCCTCAGCTGGAAGCAGTAGTTTGCACTTATACTTATACTTATACTTATACCTGTGCCTGTGCCTGCTTTTGTAGTAGGCGTAAAGTGTGTGATGAAAGTGCCAAGGGTTTTTGCCCTTTTGCTCTTGCCTAATGGGTGTGGATAAGTGATATATATTTTTTTATCGCGACTTCGACCGCAGAGAGGGAGCAGGAAAAATATATATATCACTTACCCACACTCCCACTCCCATACACAACAAAAGGGCTCTGCACTTTCATGCAGAACCCAGTCGCGAAGCGTTCCCGACTGGAATCGAACCAGCGGCCTACCGCTTAGGAGGCGGTCGCTCTATCCTACTGAGCTACGGAAACACTGTGCCATTTGGCACACTCTATTATAGTACATATTTTAATGATTTTAGTCAAGTCTTTATTTTGTAACAATAGTCCCTTGTAACCAACAAGTTCCCATAAAACGCATGCCTACGCTAGGCATACCCACTAAATCTTTTTTGTTAATAAGCACTTCAAGTGGCATATCATTTACTTCAAGAACAAAGAGATAAAGTTCCTCACCTGTTTTATTATTTTTACGTGTGCTAATTGCTTTAATTTCACCTAAAACAGCGTAAGTGGCATCTACTAGAGTTGTTGGTACAAAGTAACCACTCATAATAGATAGGAAGTCCTCTTCCATCATACGTTCTTTGAGCTGATCATCTAGGTCTTTTTCTTCTTGTTCTAATTGTGCCTGTGCTTCCTCATCCCCTTCTCTCGCCTTTTGAATCATGACCTTAAGCTTTTCGCGTTCTTCTTTTTCAACTTCTTCATCCTCTTGGTCTTTTTCAATCGGTAAGATAATTGTGCCTTCCATAGCAAGCCCAGCTATTTTGACTTTGTTGAATTCTCTCTTCTCACTCATTATATCTGTATACTCTACAACATTTTGCAACCAGAAAATAAATTGCATGCCTGTTTCTTTTTCTTCACAAATTACATAATAAGTGTAATCATCATCCACGCATTCTACCGTCATCTCTTCCACTTCTATTACATTATTCGTAAAGAAACATGGTTCACATTGTTCAATTTCAATCTTAGCATCTTTTTTGTTGCCACCTTTAAGAACAATCCTTACCATTACACACATATCTTTATCATACTCTTTAAAGTACTCTGCCAAAATATCTTTATTCTGCTTTCTCGTTGCAAACTGTGTTGTTGGCGCATCTAATATACTGCTTACAATGCTTTCTAACTGCGTATCTTTGTCTAGGTTTGAAAAACCTACTGCTGAAATTGGAGATTCCATATTTTATCCCCCTCTCCGTTTCTTAATCTTGTTTAACACTTAATCTGTTTATCTAATTCACAAGACAAACTCAAATGCTTCAAAATGTTTTATCTTCTATTATTTTCTAATTATACAAAGGCTATTTCCAAGTTGCAAGTGGTAACACCCTTCTAATTATAAATATATCTATACCCTGCTTAGAATATGATTAATTTATGTCGTTTCTATTTTCTTTTTCTCTTGTTTTTTCATAGTTTTTTGAGCTAGTCTACATTCTAGCCATTCATTGTAAAGTTTAAAGGCTATTGCAAAAATTGGTACACCCAATACTGAACCAACGATACCAAAAAGGCCGCCTCCTACAAGTACAACAAATACAACCCAAATACCATCGAGACCAATAGAATCACCTACGATTTTAGGACAAATTACATTACCATCTATTTGTTGCAGTACAACAACGAATACAAGATACCATAATGCCTTAGTTGGATCAGCAAGCACTATAATTACGAAACATGGCACTGCCCCAATAAATGGTCCAAGTACGGGAATAATGTTTGTTATCCCTGCAATAAACCCAACTAATATTGGATATGGAAAATCAAATACACAGGCTCCAGCAAAAGTTAATATCCCAACAATCAATGCATCCGTTAACTGACCTACTATAAATCCTTTAAAGGTCTCATTCGTTATCTGTAATACATGGTTTAAGTATTCTCTCGCTTTAGCTGGTACTGTAACTCTTACTGTTTTTGCAATAAGTTCACTTAAATCATCCTTACTCATTAATATATAAATAGAAATGATAAGTGTAAAGACTATATTAAATATACCATTAAATGTACCTGTTGCGAAACCTATCACCGATGGTACGATATTTTGTAATAATCCTATAATCTGTTCTTTAGATTGTATAAGGAAATTTTGCATACTTTCCCAAGTTGACTCCTGAAGGTCTATTTTACTCATAATCTCTCTGGAAAGTTCATCAAACTGCTGTGAATAATTATTCATATTCCCTATAAAACCGCTTATACTCTCAGCTAATTGTGGAATCAGCGTTGCAAATACTAATGCAATGACTGAAAATGCGATAACATATGAGAGTAAAATTGACACGCCTCTCTTTATACCATAGTTCTTATCTCCTGCTTTTGCCTTAAAGATTCTTTCAAGCAAAAATGTGGCCGGAATATTAATTAGATAAGCTAATACAAATCCATAAATAAATGGACCTACTAGCACAACGAAGTTTTTAACTACCCCTGTTACATCCTTAAATTTAAGCAATAAGAAAAATACTATCAGGGCATATGTAATTAAAAACATTTGCTTTCTATATTTAATCATATATAACTCCTTTCCCTTTCAAATTCATCAGGTGTGTCCCCTCTCGTTTCATTATACCCCATACATATAAAAGTAAGAAGTAGAAATTACAGTCGCAAATCCTTATAAAAGTGTAAAATAATGCCAGTAACTCATATGTGCATAAGTATAACCAAATTAAGAAAAAACAAACTTATAAAATATAAAAATGAGGTGATATATAAGAAAAAATATATACCTTTTCTTATATATCACCTCATTTTATAGAAAGCAGTAACTATCGCCTCTCGTTACTGCTTTTAAGATAAAGCTTCCTAATATTTAGGTTACCTTATATATTTATTAGCATAAACCATTGATTACATCACTAAATGTATCTGGATGATTTGTAATAACTGCATCCACGTTTAATTCTTTCATTTTTTTCATATCAGCTGTTTCATCTACAGTCCATACAGTCACTGTTTTACCAATGCTATGTACTGTATCAATTGCTTCTTTGTCCACTTTTGTGTAATCTACTGAGATTGCATCTGCATATCTGTAGTTACGAATATCCCATAACATGTCTTTGCAAAGAAGGGCTGTTTTAATATTTGGTGCTAATTCTTTAATTCTCTTAAGTGTTTCTACATTATATGAAGATAAGATAACTTTATCCTCTGCACCAATTGTTGTTACACGATCAATTACTTCTTCTGTGATTTGCTCATATTGCGCTTCACTATCTTTGATCTCAATATAAAGTTTAACATTGTATTTTTTTACTAATTCAATTGCAGATTTTATACATAAAATCTTTTCACCTTTATATTTAGGGTCATATTTAACACCGGCATCAAATTCTAGTAACTCATCGAGTGTATGATCTTTAATATAGCCTGTTCCTGTTGTTGTTCTATCGAGTTTCTCATCATGGATAATAACAACTTTATTATCTTTTGTCATGTGTACATCCACCTCGATACCATCACAGTACCCCTCTGTTAAAGCTTTTGCAAATGCAATATTTGTGTTTTCTGGGTATCTGCCACTGAAGCCTCTATGAGCTATATTTAACACTCTTCCCATATTTCCGTCTCCTTTCATATTATACAATTCCTTTAAAATTTCCCTCGTTTTCTATTATAGACCTATTGTACCAAACCCACAAGTTACACATAAAATTTTCGCCAATTCATTATATACAGACATTTCTTTTAGTATATTTGTACAACCATTAGACCCGTTGCCACTGACCAAACTTGCCACATCCAGGACATCTCTCCCCGCACCCATCCTGCATATACTCCATCGCCAAAAAAGGTGCCACAACACTCGCCTCATACATTGGATACACCGGAATTTCCATCATATTCCCCATCTCATTTCCTACAGTCTTCCTATATCCACAATTCTTACAAATAAACTCACTCACGACACCATCGCCTCCAAAAATTCTATATTACACCCATCAAATACATATTTACCCCTATTTTCCCCCCATCCACCCAAACTATTCATCTTATCGCAACTTCGACCGCAAGAACCCAAAGAAAAAGACCGCAGGAAGGGAGTAGGAAGGCAGCAAGAAACCCCAGGTCTCCGCCACCTCTCCATATTAGCCTTCGCTCGAAAGTGCCCTCCACTCAGCCGTTTCTCTCAACCTGGCGGTGTGGATAAGTAGAATATATATTTTTATCGCGACTTCGACCGCAGGGAGGGAGCAGGAAAAATATATATTCTACTTATCCACACTCCACTACACACAAAAAACGGCTGCCGCACTTTCGCGCGACCAGCCGTTTTTTATTTAAACTTCACTTGTTCTGTTTCATCTGTAATTGCTCTAAATGAAAATCCTTGTTTTCTAAGCCCTTCAACGATTTCTGGTAAGGCTTCAACCGTTGTTGTTTTAGCTGGTGCATCATGCATTAAGATAACTGCTTCATGCTTACCTTTTGCACCATTTAAAACAGAATTTACAATTACATTTTTATCTTGCTTATTGGCAGATGCATCTAATGAATCTACATTCCAGTCAAAGTATGTAAGACCGGCTTCGGTAACTGCTGGAATAATTTGATCCATAATATTTCTGCCACCATATCTATTACTTATAGTGTTATTAGACCCACCTGGGAATCTCATAATAGTAGGTTTTACACCTGTAATATTCTCAAGTTTATTAGATAAATCTGTAACGTCTTTCATGAAATTATCTACACTTTGGTAAATTGTATTGTATTCATGCGTATCTGAGTGAATCGCTAGTGTATGACCTTCTTCTACGATTCGTTTATATATTTCATCTTGATTATTTTTTCCTAGAACAAAGAATGTTGCTTTTATATTATTTGCTTTAAGAAAATCAAGTATTTTCACTGTATTAGTGCTTGGACCATCATCAAATGTAAGGTAGGCATATTTATTTGTATCATTACCTATCACTACATCTGGATTTTCTGCCTCAGCTTTAGCTAATTGGTTTTTTTTCTCTTGAATTTCAGCTTCTACTTGCTCAAGCTCTAGTTTATTGGTATTAAGCTCTTCTTGAAGAGACTGATGTTCTTCGTTAAAAGTTGCTACAGCTTCTTTTGCTACTTTTAAAGCATTTACTTTTTCAGGTAATTTATATGCTAAAAATCCCGCACTGCCTCCAAATACTATTGCTAAAAGTAGAAATAGAAGTGTGGTGCCAACCTTCTTACTTTTTCTTCTACCATAACTCATTTCATTCACCTTTTTCTACTTTCTTTTTGTACTAATTCTTGCTTTCGAAATATACTTTATTCCTTACTTCATGGAATCTGGAATAATTACTGGTTCATATTTTGCTAAGTTATCTTGTATGATTTCAAGCTCATCTTGTGATACTTTTTGTTGCTCTTTTACTGTTTGTACTTCCGCTTTTAAGCTCTCCGTACTTTCAGAAATAGCTTTTACACTTGTTGTGTTTTTACTAATACTGCTCGCAAGATATACATGTCCACCTAAAAGTCCTAGTGTCATCCCTGCTCCTAAAATAGTTAAAGCCACACATACGCCTAAAAGTCTATTTCTCTTTTTAGCACCAAAGCTTAAATTACTTCTATATGCCATACCTTTTTGTCCTTTCTATTGTTTTCTCTACTACTCAGTATACTACTTTTACCACTAATTTAAAACACCCATTTAACTTTTTAATCTGGTATTTTTTACACATAAAAAAAGTGAGGGCGTCTCAAAGGACACCCTCCAAATCCAACTAACTTAACAAATTTAACCAACTTAAGGAATCTATACAAACTAAGCATAAATGCTTATTTTGCCTTATGTAATTTTTTTGGTACCACCGTTTGATAGCACCACCAGTCCGATTGACTGCTTACAGCCTTATAAGCTGACTTTCTTGCTACCTTTTCTACAATAGTCAATAATTTCTTCTTCATGTCTACCACTCTTCCATATAAGGTACTAATAATAATATGCCTACTAATGTCATAGTCATAGCTATGGTAGAGCATATTAGCTTATACCTCTCTCCTCCATAAAATCCAGCAAGTGTAATAATTGCAAGTATGCTAATCATAACCCTACTTTTTATCCTGTTTTTAATTATCTCTGCTGGAGTCTTTGGGTTATTTTCATTTTCAATAGGTGCCGCCACATATACAATGCTTACAGAAAATATTACACATATAAATACCAATTCATTCATTACATATGTACAATCTAGCATTGTAAGTCCAATAATAATTCCATGTAGTACATGCGTTAGGCAGAAACATTGCCACCGTTTCTTTGTATGATAACCTCCCGTAGTACGGCGTAACCCCATGAAAATCATCAAAAATAGCAATGTATACTGAAGTTTTCCAAATATGATTCCTACTACCATAATTGTGAGGAGCAAAAATAAATTGCTTATCAGTATCTCTAAACCATAGCTATAAATATCACTATCTTCCTCTAAAATAATGTTATTCGTCTTTAAAGCTATGACTATTTTATTAATCAATCGGTTTATTTTCTCCAACTCCTTTTGACAAAAGAAATTCTATCATACTTTTTTTATATTCTTCATTTTTCTGTCTAAATGGTTCATTTTTCTGTCTAAATGGTTATTTTATTGTCGATAATACCTTCAGTTTCCGCATAATCCAATAAAATATTAACTTCAAATACATTTTTTTTACAACTATATTCCATATATCCTTCATATTTATTAACTACATATTTGATATTCAGTAAGCCATACCCATGCTCATATTTATTAGCTTTCTTTCGTCTTATAAGCTTATTATCTTGAATAGGATTACTGGCTACTGTATTGACAATATTTATAAGCAGCTTATTATGGTGTGGATGAATGTTAATTTTAATTTTTCGCTCCTCAGTTTCCACTTCACGTACTGCTTCTATCGCATTATCTATTAAGTTCACCAATAAAGTTCCCAGATCTACTTCATCTATTTTCATTTCATTAGGAAATTTAATCTGTAAATCATACTTAATATTTTCTTCTCTTGTAGAATAGAGCTTTTGATTAATAACTGCATCACCAATTACATTTCCAGTGGTATAATACATAGGCACATTTTCAGCCCTTGAACGCAGTTCCTTAATATACTTTATACATTCTTCACTTTGATTGTTCGTAAGCATATATTCTATAATGCCATAGTGATTAAGCATATCATGCTTAATTTTTCTAATCTCTTTATGACTTTTATTAAGCTCCATAATATGTTCTCTCATCACATCTTGATTATGTAAAATTAAATCTGTTTTAGCAGTCTCCTGCATATTTGTAATTACTTTTCTAAATAACCCATAAATAATAATGTTAAAGGCAAAAAATACGACTGCTAATATCGTAATCATTCTATATAATGTGGCATCTGTATTATAAACACTTAATTTAAACATAATAATTA
This sequence comes from Cellulosilyticum sp., assembly GCF_982396655.1. Lineage (NCBI taxonomy): Bacteria > Bacillati > Bacillota > Clostridia > Lachnospirales > Cellulosilyticaceae > Cellulosilyticum > Cellulosilyticum sp. The sequence goes on from NZ_CEVXFV010000032.1 coordinate 37,932, forward strand.
CAGTTAAAAATGAGGCAATAAATATAGCTAATATGATACTTCGATATCCCTTAGGCATTTCTACCTTAGTAAGATTAAGTGTTCTCTTCGCCCCTAGTAATACCACTAAAATAATCATTTTGACCATAAGGACTACAATAATGCGTTTAAAATTGCCATAAGCTAATAGCATACTAATTTCCTGATCAACCATATAAGCGATAAGATTAAGTCCTGTAATCGTACACAGTCCTAAAAAAATCTCAAAAACAATCCCCACAATAATCTTGTTTTGAATCTGTCCACGATACATTGAGATTGTGTAAATACACATTAATGTCATACTCACTAAAGTCGTATGACTGCTAAACGCTTTAAACCCCGTTACAAAGTGAATTGCTAATGTTAATATCACCATAGCTATTAACTTATAATACCTTTTTGTATTTCTTTTTTCTTCTAAGAAGAAACGAATAAACTGGTCTAAAAAGCCAACATCTATCGCACAAAACAAAATTTCCATCAATTCATACATGCTAGTTTCTCCTATTTAATATATTCTACAAATTTACTATAAAAAGTTCTTTTCTTATTTCTACCCATGAGTATTTTTTCTTGATTACCTGCATACTCTAACAAAACTTCCTGTTCTTTTGTAATCGTACGTATATAACGCATATTAACTAGCGTTGAACGATTAGGCATCGCAAAGTTACTGTTCCCTTTTAAAATTTCTAAAATATCTTCAAATCTAGTTACCATTACCCTATAACGCCCCTTAATTGTTTGCATATAAAATTTACGTAACTGAATTTCAAAATAAATAATTTCATTTTCTCTAAGTTTAAGTACTTCCTTTTCAGTATTAAACAAATATGTATCTTTAGTACTCTCTACATATTTAATGCATTGTCTTAATATACTGCTGCGTTCTTCTTCACTTAAACCTTTACGTATAAACTTATAGATATTGTAACCAAAGGCATCATATACGCGATCCTCCATAGATGTTACAAGTACGATTGTCACTTCTTCATCAATCTGCCTAATAGCTTCCGCTAATGCAATCCCATCTAACTCAGGCATGTCAATATCTAGAATTAGTAAATCTGGTCTTTCTTCCCGCTTCTTATACTCTTGCAAAAGCTTTCTCGAAGATGTAAAGGTTTCCAAGTCATAATTTATGTCTAACCCCTCTAATTCTCGCTGTAATTTTTTTGATAAGTCTTTTACAAAAATCTCATCATCATCACACACTATTATGGATATCATCTTATCACCTTCTTATATTCTATATGTTAGTTTTATTCAATTATATTATTTTTGTGTTCCATTATCAAATTTTGTATTTTTATTCACTTTTTCTTCGTAAAAACAAAAAAAAAGTAAAAAATCGTTGTAAATACAACTATTTTTTACTTTCTATTTCCATTTTTTTAATTTTAATCCTTTTGAAAGGCAAACAGCTTCATAATTAAAAAGGTTACTGGTATACCTATTATAGCTGCCAATACATACGCCACAAGTTTAGGTTGTCCTAGTATATTCATTACTAAAAACACCATTAGATTTTGAATGATAAAGTTAGGAATATATGAAATGCCATACTTTATAAACCTTATAACACCTAAGCTTTCTTTAAAAGTGACCGTACTATTTAATAAGTAAGAAATAATAAGCCCACAAAAATATCCCACCATATATGCCACATTATCATCAAGCATTAATGAAAATATATAGGCAAACACAATACCATTTAAAGTATTTATACAGCCTACAATAAGAAACATTAGAAACTGTCTTGTTTTAAAATGACCTAGCAATTTTTCTCTGCCACTTGGCGTATAGCTTCTCCAATCTAAAAGAGCATTTTTCTTCACAATATAACTATGCCCAGCTAAAAGTGCTAACGGTGTGTCTGATAAGGAATCTGAATAAAACTCCTCCATTTCATAGTCATCTACAAACTGATTGAGGCGTGCTACCTTTTCTTCCCCATAACAATTCTCACCAGTAAAATGCCCTGTCAAATGATCTACCCTTGAAGCAATCAAAGCCTTAACCCCTATCTCTTTACATATAGGTTTTAACAAAAATTCAGGTGAGGCAGAAATAATAATATCCCTACTATGGTCCTTCTTCTTATACCATTCTTTTAAGTTTTGTTTATGGGTTTTCCAAAAATCTCTTACCCAATCATCAATATTATCAATATCCTTGAAAAATATAAAATATTTTTCTTTCATTTTTACCTTAGGCCAAAGTCCTAATATATACATAAGTGCTGCATATGCCTGTATAGGTAAATACTTTAATATAGACGGCTTTCTTCTCAGGCAATATTTATAAAAATCAATAGAACTATCGCCATCATAAACTGTTTTATCAAAATCGTACACTGTAATTTTCATAGCAACCTCTTATTCTTATTTTATAGTAATTGATCCTAATATCATATTCTTTCTTTATTATATAAATATATAGAAGCACCTGTAAACAGAATATTATAAATTAACCACAAAAAGGACTGATGTACATTCATACATCAATCCTTCTTATTAAATAGTTGATTGCTTCATTTGCCCTTTATTATTTTAAGATTCCTTTATCACTAGCTACTTTAATTTCCCCTACTTTTACCTTTTCATATACTTCATTTACTGCCTTAGTTGTATCTTCACTAAGGTTAGGATTTACTTCTGGAATTCCTACACCATCATTTTGAATGCTATATGAAAGTATTTGTCCCCCTGGAAATTTTCCTTCTACTGCATCTTTTATAACATCATAAGTTGCTGTACTAATTTTTTTCATAGCTGAAGTTAATACCACCGATTGTGTATCATTATATAAACCATCATCATATTGATCGACGTCTACACCTACAACCCATACAGGTTTCCCACCTTGTGCACGTTCTCTAGCTTCTTTAATGACACCTGTTCCTACTGCACCCGCTGCACTAAAGATTACACCCACACCTCGATCATACATTTGCGCACTAAGTTGTTGCCCTGCTGCTACATCTGTAAATGTCCCTTGATAGATGAAGTTATTTGCATCCATTTTCATATTTGTGCCATAGTTATCATTTGCATATTGAATCCCTTGCTGGAAGCCCCAGTTATATTTATTAACTGCATCTGTGCTCATCCCACCTATGAAACCAACATTACCTTCTTTAATTTCTAAGGCTGCTGCGATACCAGCTAAGAATCCAGCTTCATGTTCTTCAAATAATACAGCTACGCTATTGTCTGCTACAGCAGGCACATTGTCACCATTATTTGGAACCGCATCAATTATCATAAATTTCTTATCTGGATATTTGCTTTGTGCTTCATAAATTGTTTTTGCAAACTTAAATCCAGGAGCAACTATCATATCATATCCTGCTTCATTAAAGTTCCCAATTTCTTTAAGTGCATCCGCCTCTGATTCACCACCTGGTTGAAGGTACTTAGAAGTAATACCAAATTCTTCACTAGCTGCTTGGATTCCTTCCCATGCACCTTGATTAAATGACTTATCATCAATTGACCCGATATTAGTTACAAGTCCTACTTTCAAATCACTTGTAGTTGTACTATTGCTTGCACCATTTCCACAACCTGCTAATACTGTCATTACCATAAATCCACATAGGATACTCTTAAACAATCTTTTACTCATTTTGTCTATCCTCAAGTTCTATTTTAGTTTATTTTAAATTATTATTAATCCTACTTAATTATAGTCTTTCCCATTTCACTGCAAAAAATAAGGAAATGTCACGAAATTTATTTTGTGGCATCTCCTTATTTCTATAGCTTTAATATAGGGGTAACCGCTATCCCTAATCTCTTAGCTAATTCTTCTGCCTCTTTAATTGCTCCATCATTTAAAAATCTAGGGTCATGGGCATCCGCATTAATCAGGTAGGTAAGCTTATATTCCTTAGATAGCTTTAAACTATTAATATCAGGATATCTTCTGCCACCTCTTATACCATTGGCATTGATTTCTACAGGAATATTTAAACGCTCACATGTTCTAAATATCTGTCTCATTACTTTTTCACAATCTATATCCCAGACCCCATTATTATAGCCTTGTAATACTAAATCTGGATGTGCTAAAAACGTAAAAATTCCTGTTTCCAATCCTTCACATACCTCATTGGCATAAATGTATAAGTCTTCTTTACCTTTAGGTCCAAAATTATCTATACGTTTATTGTCACTCCAATGCTGTCCTAAAATAAATATTTCATAACCATATTCTTCACGAAACATCTTATAGTCTTCTAAGGCATGCAAATAATATTCACACTCAAACCCTTTAATCACATGAATCTTTTCTTTATACTTTTCTATAATCTGATCTAACTCCCTATTGTAACTTTCAAACTCTTCCCATCTCATCCTATCAGGATCTTCATTATCTCTATGGGGCACATGTTCAGTCATTGCTATCTCTTTAAATCCAGCTGCAATGGCTGCTTGTATATACGCTTCTATTTCTCCTACGCCATGATTACACCATCTGGTATGTGTATGATAATTTGCAATCATCTTCTCTCCTCCTAGGTCACTTAAATTAATGTATAAACTATGATTTACATTCAAATACTATATCATAATGCTATGTCTTTGCTTATTTGTATCACTATATTATCTTTATTAGAGGTTATTATTATGACTAAATCTTATATTAAACGCTGTTTCATTATTTTACTCTTAATATGTTTTAGCTTTCATTCATTATCAGCAGCTACTATCTCTACCACCTCCATTGATAATGCTTTAAATACTTCTTATGATACCTTATTAAACATTCAAAATCAATTTAAAGCACTCACTAGAAATTCCTTCGTAAATATTGTAAATAATACTTCAAACACCGCTAACAAGAACCAACTTGATGCATTTAGCAATCAGCTTACAGCGGTAAAAAATGATTTAAACTCTCTTTCTGCCGCTCCGCTAACAAGCTCACAAAATGCTAAACTTCAAACCCTATTGACTATAGCTTCATATCTCACATATATTCAGGATAGAAATTATGACTTTCTAGCATCTGTAGAGCCTTCAGAGCAATATACACTTTTAAACTCTATTTTTATTGGACACTCATTGATTACCCAACTTTTTTCATACCTGGCAGCAGCTTAGTTTAGCTTTTACCTCTACGAAACTTAATCGTTCATCATATGCTGCTTCTTAATATAATAATAGGGAGATGTGCGAAATCTATTTCGCAACATCTCCCTACTTTCTGTATGTACATTATTTATTATGCAAATATCGAAATTACAATTGCACCAACAAGACCTGACACACCAACTAATGTTTCCATAACAGTCCATGTTTTAAGTGTTGTTTTTTCATCAATATTAAAGAGTGATTTTACAAGCCAGAAACCTGAATCATTTACGTGACTTAATACAGTAGAACCACCAGCAATCGCCATAACAATTGCTGCAAGATGAAGTTGTGATAACATTGCCACCTCTGGCATAGCTGCTACAATCCCAGCTGCCATTGTCATAGAAACAGTTGCAGAACCAATAGACACCCTAACAGCTGCTGCAATTAAGAACGCTACGAGAACAAGTGGTAAGCTGCTTCCTGCTACGATATTTCCGATTACATCACCAAGCCCTGAATCTTGAAGCATCCATCTAAGGACACCCCCACCAGCTGTTACAAGAAGTACGATCCCCGTTGGTTCTAATGACTTAGACATAACCTTTTCTAAGTCTGCTCTTGTAAAGCCATTTCTAGTCCCAAGTAAGAACATGGCTAAAAGTGTTGAAATAGTTAAAGCTACGAAAGGTGTTCCTAAGAATGTAAAGATTTCTTGCATCGGCGCAAGTGCTGGAATAACAGAACTTGCAGTTTTTAATAAAATAAGTGCAAGTGGCACTAGGATAATTGCTACAACTGTTCCAAATGAAGGTAACTTAGAATTTCTTCCATTTTCACTTGTAGCTGCTGTTAATTCAAAGCTCTCTGGAACTGGAATATAAATTTTGTCCCCAATAAATTTCCCAAATAATGGTCCTGCTACAACCATTGCTACTGTTCCAGTAATAAGGCCTACACCAATTACATAACCAAGTTCTACGCCTAACATATTTGCTACAAGAACTGGTCCTGGTGTTGGTGGAATAAATGCATGACCTACTGCAAGGCCTGCAAGTAATGGAATTGCATATGTAAGTGTTGATTTTTTAGCTTTTCTTGCAAGACCAAATGCAAGTGGGATTAAAATAATAAGTCCCGCATCGAAGAATACTGGCATCCCTACTACAAGACCTGTAAGCCCCAATGCCCAAGCCGCTTTTTTATCACCAAATCTATTCACTAATGTATTGGCAATGGTTTCTGCACCACCTGAACATTCTAAAATTGCACCAAACATTGACCCTAGACCAATTAATAATGCAATACTTGATAACGTGTTTCCTACACCTTTTTCAATCGTTGAGACAATACCTGTAAGTGGCATTCCTGCTAAAACACCAATTGTAATCGCACTAAGTACAATTGCAATCACTGGCTGTAATTTGCCCTTAATGATTAAGAATAACAGTAAAGCCATCCCTAATGCTGCGGCCATAATAAGTCTTTCTGGTGATGCTACAAATCCTTCCATATTAACTTCCTCCTAGATGTGTCATATTCAGTAACTACTTCATTGTCATTTCAATATCTTCTCTTTATCTTTCTTATAGATTTCACATTTATAAATTTTAGTTATTCATGATTTTTAGTCTTGCTACGCCATATATCCTCCAAGCATTGGTGATACGGCACATTTAGAATAAACAGATAAAATTCCCTTTGTATATTTATCTGGTCTTGGCTGCCAATTTGCTTTTCTTTCTTTTAAAATCTCATCTATTTCAGCTAAATCTTTACGTACACCGTTTACGCCGATGATTTGTAAAATTCTTTGCGCTACATCAATCTCGATTAAATCCCCCTCTTCAATGAGTGCAATAGCCCCACCGCTTTGTGCTTCTGGTGAAACATGTCCAATAGCAGGTCCTTTCGTTGCCCCAGAAAATCTACCATCAGTAATAAGCGCAATAGTCGTAGCTAGCTCTGGGTCTGAAGCAATGGCTTCTGTAGTGTAGAACATCTCTGGCATACCACTTCCCTTAGGTCCTTCATAACGAATAATAACTGCATCTCCTGGTTTAACGGTTTTGTTAAGTACCGCTGCAATGGCCTCTTCCTCTGAATCAAAAGGTTTAGCCTTTAAAATTGCTTTTTGCATTTCTTGAGGTACTGCAGAATGTTTTATGACTGAACCTTCTGGCGCTAAATTTCCTTTTAAAATCGCAATCGTTCCGTCTTTTCCAATTGGGTCATTAAATGGCCTGATGACATCCGTTCTATCTACACCTGTTTTTTTCATGTAGGCATCACATTTTTCATAGTAGCCATTTTTCTTAAGGTCCTCTAAGTTCTCACCTAATGTTTTTCCTGTAACCGTCATAACATCTAAGTGAAGCTTATCTTTAATCTCTTCCATAACAGCTGGCACCCCACCTGCATAATAGAAATATTCTGCTGGCCATTTACCACTTGGTCTGATATTTAAGAGGTAATGCGCCCCTCTATGCATTTGGTCAAAAGTATCTGCATCAATTTCAATGCCAAACTCTTTTGCAATAGCTGGGATATGTAATAAACTGTTTGATGAACCTGCAATAGCTGCATGTACCATAATGGCATTTTCAAAAGCTTTGCGTGTAGCAATATCACTTGGTTTAATTCCCATTTCAGCCAGTTTTACCACTTGCTTCCCAGCCTCAACTGCAAAATCTGCAAGGTCTTGACAAGTTGCAGGCATTAAAGAACTTCCTGGTAACATAAGGCCTAATGCCTCTGCCATAATCTGCATTGTTGAAGCTGTTCCCATGAATGAACAAGCCCCGCAAGATGGACAAGCATGATGTTTTGCAAATGTAAATTCTTCTTCTGTGATTTCACCTCTTTGGAATCTTGCACTATATGTTCCAATTTGCTCAAGAGTTAAAAGGTTAGGCCCCGCTTCCATTACCCCACCTGTTATTAAAATACATGGAATATCATTTCTAGCGGCTGCTATAAGATGCGCCGGTACCCCTTTATCACAACTTGAAATATAAACTGCGCCATCAAAAGGTGTGGCATTAGCATGCATTTCAATAAGTCCTGCAATCGTATCTCTAGAAGCTAAGGAATAATTAATCCCATCATGGCCCTGAGCTTGTCCATCACAAATATCTGTTGCAAAATATCTAGATGCCTTTCCATTAGCCTTACTAATTCCTTCACAAGCCTTTTCTACAAATCCAAATAAATGGGCACTTCCCGGATGACTATCTCCAAATGTACTCTCCACCATAATTTGTGTCTTTGATAAATCTTCTACTGTATATCCCATACCCATTCTAAGAGGGTCCATTTCAGGTGCTATTTTTCTAATTTCTTGACTTCTCATTCCTTACCTCCTACCTTAATCAGACGTCTGATGTCTTATATGTATAGATTAAATGAATTGTATTTATAAGTCAATAAATTATATAATTTTTATATACAATTACTTTTTTTAGAATTTATTTATGTTTAATATGCACAAAAAAATACCTAGCGCTATGTTTTTTCATCTTCATAACACTAGGTATTTTTATCTATTCTATCCAATTGACTTTTAGTTTGATAATTTTTCAATAATCTCTCTGTTATAACGAATGTGTTTTTCCATGCTTTCAAAGGCAGCCTTTTCATCGCCACTGGCAATGGCCTCTACAACGCTACGATGGGTACTAATTGTTTCATTTTTTAAAGCATTTTTTGTAACATCCATAAATAACGGAATCGAACAATTTATAATTGGTAAAAGCTTGCTCACCACAAGATTTTGACTTGCCTCAGCAATCACCGTATGAAGTTCAATATCCTTCTCAATATGATTAATGCCACTTAAAATCATCTGCTCTACTGCATCACAGAGTTCTATCATCTTTTCAATCTGCTGCTTAGTTGCCATCTTTGCCGCTCTTCCCGCAATATAAGGTTCGATTAAATAACGTACTTCTAAAATATCTAACGCTAATTTCCGCTTATCTTCTACGAAAACAAAACCAAGTGGATCTGGTGCGACACCCATTTTCTCTGAAACATAGGTCCCTACACCTCTTTTAATTTCCACAATATTTCTAGAAACTAATATCTTAATGGCCTCTCTTAAACTACTACGCCCTACGTTCAAACTTTTCATTAATTCTGCTTCACTTGGTAACTTATCCCCCACCTTTAATTCAGTTCTGGCAATAAGCTCGATAATCTCATCAGCAATTCTTTCGGGTAATAATTTACCACTATTAATATTCTCAAACATTGTACGCCCTCTTCTTTTTTATGTTCCTATAAATTTCGCATTTATGTTTTAATCATTCACTATGTTTTAGATATGTGAAATATAAATTTCACCTCTATAAGTCTTAGTTATTCATTAATATAACATAATTTTGTACACAAATAAAGCAAGGTGCCTTTGTATCAATGTTTCCTAACCCCTATTTTATAAAAAAGCTTTGTAATTTTTGCTTCATTTGTTCCTTCTCTTCTTCAAACTGTTTCTTACGATTTACATTGGCTCCTGAAGGATGCGGAAAACCTAGCAGACATTGAGATGCTTCTAATTTACCTTCTTTAATAATTTCTAACACCACGTTTTCCACACATCTTCCAAGTGGCACAATAAATGCATCCTCTAATAACTCTACCTGAGGATAAAAGAAGGTGTTTACATAATCCATTAACAGCTCACTCTTTAGAATTTCTGGGGAATGTCCTGTATAATTCTTCCCCTTAACAAAGGTTGCAAAAGGAATCATTGATACAGTATGTAGCAAATCATCCCTTTCCCCAAAAAGCTCACCGCTCTTATCAAGTCCTAGACAACTTGGTAAATCTAATTCATTCAGCATTTCTATAATATTTTTTCTCAAGGTGCCGCTAAATCTCGCTTCAACCTTACAGCGATAAGGGATCTCTTCTACTGCCATGCCTTCTTCTATACATTTTCTTGCCGCCACAATAGATGTATTCATCTGCGCAAATCCTGGCGTAATGCCCACAATAAATATCTTAGCATTAGGATTAATATGCTCATTATGCGTATTATAATATATTTCAATATTCCCCTGTTTCTCCAAACAAAAGTCCGGTGTTAAAAGTTCTTCCTTTGTATAAGACTTTTTAAAGGGCAGAGCTGCTATAGTTTCATAATAATCTTTTAGTGTTGGTATATATTTAGTCACTATTATTTCCTTCCTCAATGTTTAGTAAACTGTTTCATCTAAATTAAATTGTGTTACTCCTTGAATATAAGTATTACACAATTTAGCAAAAAAGACTAGGGCACTATGCCCTAGCCTTGTAATTCCATTCTTTTTTCCTTAATAAGCTGCTCAAGCTCATCTAAATCTTCCGCAGTTGCTCTATTTTTAATAAATCCCCTTGCAGTTGATCGTGCTTTAAGATAATTTGAGTACTCTTTATTTTGTTGTTGCCATCTTTTGTTTGCTTCTGTTTGTTTGCTTGGTTGTTCCATTATCCTTACCTACTTTTTAAATATTATCAGTATTAATCCAACAACTATCACTAGCAGTTTACTTACTTGAAATAAAAGCTTCATAACTTCATACACTAATTCTTTATCCATACTATTTTATAGTAGTTATTATACTCTCTTTATTTATTGACCCTTCATAGGGTTCTTTCATTTTTTTAACCACTATTTCTCCCTTATATATATTACACTATGAATAGTATGGATTATCAAGTATATTTCTTAATCTTTCAGCTTTATCTTATATTTCCTGCTTAGCAAAAAAGGATTACCGACTTGAATACATTAATATTCAAGTCGGTAATCCTTTTCATTTACACACGCAGTAGGATTCGAACCCATGACATTCTGATCCGAAGTTTGATTTTTTGCTATAATACTTATCATATGTTATGTTAATTACTTGAATTAGCTTGATTATACGTTCAAACCTTTATAATACTTATCATGTTTATTTTTATGCTAGGTGTCAAATAGGTGTCACGTTTTAAATCAACTAAAAATGGGATTAAGCTTCAATTATACATTTAATTGCAACTTAATCCCTAGTTTTTTATATCTATGATTTTTTATATTAGTGTTACTTCTTCAGTGTTAAATAAAATGCTTCCCTTACTCCACTTATTGCTTCTTTAAAAGCAATTTCTTCTCTTTCTGTTATTAACTCATATATAGCATCCTCCACCTTTTTAAACTCATCATCATTTAATTTGCTTAATAGTGGCTTTAAAATATCCAAGCTAAAATGTTCTGAGAGTTTTTCATTTTCCTCATACATTTTCTTAAACCCTTGGTTAATTATTTTTTCAATACTCATATGTATTCCCCCTCTATTCATAATTTAGTTGCGACATTTTTACATTATATCACATTTAACCCATATATTCTACAACCCCAAAGGCATTATTGGTATAATTGTACAGAGGTGATTATATGGACATTGGTCAAAGGATACGAGTATTTAGAGAAGCTAAGGGACTAACACAGAATGAATTAGCTAAATTAATTTCAAAATCTAAAAGCTCATTGGAGAAATATGAATATGGGAACGTTGATATCTCATTAGGAACACTACTTGATATCTGCGATGCCCTAGATATTACATTAAGAATGCTAATTGCAGAAGACGATAATGACATATTGAATTCTATTGTGGCTCATTACAATTTAGAGGATAAGCCCAATAGGAATATTGAAGAAGACTTTCAGATGGCTATTGAAGGTTTCATACATAGATATCAAAAGACTAAAGCAGACTAATCATAGTCTGCTCAGGCTGTAGACAATTAACTTTTCCATAGTATTTTACTAGTCTAGAAATAGAAAACAGAGGTAAAAATGGACCTAAACTGGGTCTATAAATAATTTTGTGTATTCTCTTTCTAATGGCAATCGATTTTTAAATA